>JAQGJY010000311.1 GCA_028290325.1 Tardiphaga sp. | reverse complement strand
GGCGTACACCTCGTGCAGCGCGCCCCGCAGCAGCCCCCCGCGCAGCGTTGCATCGGCTACGGCATGACCAAGAGAGACGCGGCGTGCTGCATCGAGGGTCTGTGGCGCGTCGAGATGCGCGATGTCGCCGCGCAGACGCGCAAGCGTATCGAGGCGTGCGGGGGTCACGCGCTGCTCCTGTCGGGTGGCTGGCCATCATCGCTTTTGCTGGACTGCTCAGCCGCATTTGTTCTTGATATGTTCTCATATAAACGCAGGCTCGGCCCCAGAGTCAAATAACTATTTATGAGTCTGGCCTCGCGGCGCCTCGATCAGCAACACGTTTTATGATGGGGGTAATCTTGTAGGGGAATGATAAAATATTTTAGTAAGTTCTTGATCAAGAACCAAATTAACGTTGGCGGAGAGGGAGGGATTCGAACCCCCGATAGGCTTGCACCTATGCCGCATTTCGAGTGCGGTGCATTCGACCACTCTGCCACCTCTCCATGGTGCCAAGTCGGATAGAACGAACGGTAGCCCGTTCGCGGTCGGGCGGAGTTCTAGGCGAGGTTCGCGCGTCAGACAAGGCAGCCCGGCGGAAAAACCCACCCGGTTGTCGACCCGACAGCCGGTGCGCGGCGCAAAGCCAGCGGCCACCCGACCCAGTCCCGGCGCGGCACGCCGCCTCCAGCAGGCCGACAATCATCGCGCACGCCTCGCCATCGAGCTGTCGCCGCGCCGGCCGGGCGCCGCCGGTCCCAACGACCTTCGCCGTCCTCAATCCTTCTTTTTCCTCGGCTTCTTCTTGCCGTTATCGCCGACGCTGTCCTTGTCGCTGCGATTGGTGAAGCGGGCGTTGCCAAGCCCGGTGCCGATCGTCAACACGCCCCAGCGCTTGAAGGCGCGCATGAACGGCACTTCGCTCAGGCCCTGCACCACGCCGTCATTATGCATCAGCACGGCGGTGTCGTGATTGCCGATCTGCGGGATCGCCTCCAACAGACTCTTCGGCAGGTTGAATTTGCTGCTCTCCCAGTTGCCCGGCAAGTTCTGCGCGCCCTTGGCGATGGAGCCGTCCGCCTCGATCACGCCGGGACATGAGATGCCGATGAAGGGGGCCAGCTTGAAACCTTCCTGCTCGGCTTCCGCGATCAGTTTTTTCAGCATCGCGGCGAGTTTGTTCACGGCGCCTTCGCGGGTCGGCTCGTCATCGGCATGCCGCCACAATTCCGAGGTCCAGACCTTGGCCTTGGAGAGATCCTTGGCCTTCTTCCAGCGCGTCTCGACCACGCCGCAACGGATATTGGTGCCGCCGATATCGACCGCCAATATCGAATCATAGCCCTCGAAAATCCACGACGGCGCGATGTGCAGGCAGCCGATCAAGCCGGCCTCGTCGGGGTGATACTGAATCGGGATCAGATTGATCTTGTGGCGCTTGTCGCGCAGGATGATTTCAGCCCGCGCGATCGACAATTCGCCGATCCGGCTCTTGCGGAATCCGCCGCCGACGACGATCGCCTCGGTGCCGTTCCAGGCCTTGCCCTTGAGAAAGCGGCCGGTGACATAAGCCAGTTCTTGCGCGAATTCCTCAATCGCGCTCATGATCAGCGCCGCGGCCTCGGCATCTTCACCGATCAGCAAGTCGTCCAGCGTCGATTTGCTGATGTCCTCGGTGGATTTGTCGCCGATCGGATCCGCGCCGTGCTTTTGCAACGGCTTGCGCCAGCGATCGAGAATTTTCCGGAACGCGCCCTTGCTGGCGCGATCCCCGATAAAGCCATCGCCATCCTTGAATTCACTGTTGAAATCATCGATCTCGACTGCGGGCAGGCGCAACGCGCCATGACGGCCAATGCCGGCGGTGGTCAGAACGGTCTCGTCAGCCATAAAGCGCTTGCCCCTCGGGTGCCGGGCGGCGATCCCGCCCGGTTCAGCCGGGTGACAACATCGCTGAAACTGGTTGGTTGCACCGCCGTCATGATTGCCACAAGGTGCTGCCACGACGCGCTTTTGCGCCGTTGACGACCCGCGTCGTCCTTGACTCGCGTTGTTCAGCGTCTATAAGTCCGCCAAACCCGGCGCGGGATTCGTCCTGCGGCGTGGATTTTTGCGTGGCCGCAATGTCGGCCGCGGCCTTTCACAAAGACTGAAGAAAAAGCCGGCCCGGATGCATCCGAGGCCGGGATCGAACACGAAGGAATTAAACGATGTTCGCAGTCATCAAAACCGGCGGCCGGCAATACCGCGTCGTCCCGGATGATGTGCTTGAAATTGGCAAGATCGAGGGCGAAGTCGGCTCGATCGTGCAGCTTGGCGAAATCCTGATGCTCGGTGGTGAGACCCCCGTGCTCGGCGCGCCGATGATCGCGGGTGCGAGCGTTGCGGCGGAAGTGCTGCAGCACAAGCGTGGCCCCAAGGTCATCTCGTTCAAGAAGCGTCGGCGCAAGAACTCGAAGCGCAAGCGTGGCTATCGCGATGAGGTCACCGTGCTGCGCATCACGGAAATCCTGGCCGACGGCAAAAGCCCGACGGTCGGTCCGCGTCCCAAGCATGTAAAGGCAGCGCCGAAGCCGGCGCCAGCCGAGGATGCCGACGACGAGTAAGTCGAACGGCAGTCACGCGCTTTGAGATATTCAAAATTTCAAGGCGCGTTGCCTGCAAGCCGACAAACTCTTGAGATCAATTCGTCACGCTGATCGCTTAGACAGCACAGAAGTTGGAGACGAGCTATGGCTCATAAAAAAGCAGGCGGTTCATCGCGCAACGGTCGCGATTCGGCCGGCAAACGCCTTGGCATCAAGGCGTTCGGCGGCGAGCGCGTGATTCCCGGCAACATTATCGCGCGTCAGCGCGGCACCACCTGGCATCCCGGCCTTAATGTCGGCATGGGCACGGACCATACCCTGTTCGCCAAGGTCGAAGGCCATGTCGAGTTTCGCGCCAAAGCCAACGGCCGCACATTCATCTCGGTCGTCCCCCATACGGTGGCTCCAGTGGCCGAAGCCGCCGAATAACCGGCGCTTCCCATCGGTGTCTGCCGGGTCTCGTTGAACCGGCAGAGCACCTCAAGGCTCTTAAGGGGAGACGGGACACCGCCTCCCCTTTCGTTTGCGCAAATGTCCGGGTCAACCGGACCGAGCGCGCAGGAGCCCGCGATGTTGCAGGATATCCCAACACCGATCCAAAGCGCCGAGCGACCGCGGGCGCGTTTCGTCATCGAGACCGAGCGGCTGATGCTGCGCCGGCCGACGCGCGCCGACGTGCCGGCGATCGCCAGGCTCGCCAATGATCGCCGCATCGCGGAGATGACCCGCCGGCTGCCGCATCCCTATCTCACCGAGCACGCGACCGAATTCGTCGACGCGCTGGCGGCGCAGACCACGCATGGCGGCGACGCGGTCTATCTGATCGAACATCTGCACAGTGCGGTCGGCATCGTCGGCATCGACTGGCGCGATGCGGCGTCGCCCGAGCTCGGCTACTGGCTTGGCTGCGCGCATTGGGGACGCGGCTTCGCCACCGAGGCCGCGCGCGCGGTGATCGATGTCGCGTTCGACGACCACGCGATCGAGCACATCGTTTCGGGCGCGCGGGTCGCCAACCCGGCATCGCGCAACATCCTGGAAAAGTGCGGCTTCCAATGGGTCGGCGTTGAACTGCACCGCTTCGAGGCATTGCGATCATCGACGCCGGTCGACCGGTTTCGCCTGAGCCGCAATGTCTGGTCGTCGCTGAAGAATTGGAGCGCCGCTACCCGGCACGAGGAATGATGGCTTGGCCTCGTCGTTGCGAGGCGAGGCCGTCCTCGGTGTCGCGCAAGAGAGTCGCGACCAAGCGACCAAGCGATCCGGACTTAGTTTAACGAAGACTGGATGGCTGGCGCGATTGCTCGCGGTGACGCCTGGGCCTCGTCAGCCCGGCGGCGCGACGACCACCTGCGCCTTGCCGAGACGTTGCTCGCGCAGGAAAATATAAAGCCCCGCGCCGATGATGATCGCGGCACCGATCAGGGTCGGCGTTGACGGCACGTCGGCGAAGACGAGATAGCCGAACATCACCGCCCACAGGATCATCGAATATTGATAGGGCACCACCACGCTGGCCGGCGCCAGAATCAGCGAGCGGTTGATGGACAGCAGCGCCATCACCGAGATCGCGCCGGCAATCGCGAACATTCCGCTATCGCTCCATGACGGCGTCACCCAGGATAACGGCGCCAGCGCCGCGCCAAACACCAGCGTGCCGATGAATTGCGCCGACGCCAGCACGATGTCGGGCGTCGCGCGCAGCGACCGCGTGATCAGCATCACGGCCGCGAACGACGCGCTGCCGCCGAGCGCGATCAAAGCCGGCCAGCTCACCGTCTGGGTGGAGGGCCGCAATGCGATCAGCACGCCGCAGAAACCGACCAGAACCGCGCCCCAGCGCCGCCAGCCGACGCGCTCGCGTAGAAAAATCGCGGCCGCCGCCGTCACGAAGATGGGCGCCGCGAGATAATAGGTAATCACATCCGCCAGCGGCATATACGAGGCGGCCCAGAAGAATGCCGCCACTTCCAGCGTCGAGAGCACGACCCGCACGGCCTGCAAACCCGGCCGCTCGATCCGCATGAAATGGCCGCGGCTGCGCCAGATCACGGGCGACAGCAGCAGTAGCGACGCCACCGCGCGCAGCAGCATCAATTGCCCGACCGAATAGGTCGCGACGATATATTTGCCGAGCGCGTCACCGAAGGAGAACATGCAGACGCCGAGCAACATCAGCCCGATACCGATCAGGCGGGCGCTGCGTTCGTCAATGACGGCAGGTCTGGAAAGGCTGCTCATATCAGGCGTTGTAATGCCCACGATGCGGCATGGGAACCTCGTTGGTTGCGCGCGATGTCGCATCTAAGGTTGCCGCGACCACCCCCCTGCGGTACGAATAACGTATGAAATTTCTTGATGAAGCCAAGGTCTATATCCGCTCCGGCGACGGCGGCAACGGCTGCATCGCGTTCCGGCGCGAGAAGTATATCGAATTCGGCGGCCCGTCCGGCGGCAATGGCGGCCGCGGCGGCGACGTCATCATTGAAGTCGTCGATGGCCTCAACACGCTGATCGACTATCGCTATCAGCAGCACTTCAAGGCCCCCAAGGGCACCAACGGCATGGGCAAGGACCGCCACGGCGCCAACGGCAAGCCGATCACGCTGAAGGTGCCGGTCGGCACCCAGATCTTCGACGAGGATCGCGAAACCCTGATCCACGATTTCGACAAGCTGGGCGAGACCTTCGTGCTGGCCGAAGGCGGCAATGGCGGCTTCGGCAACGCGCATTTCAAGTCATCGACCAATCGCGCGCCGCGCAACGCCAATCCCGGCCAGCCCGGCGAGGAGCGCTGGATCTGGCTGCGGCTGAAGCTGATCGCGGACGCCGGCCTGGTCGGCCTGCCGAATGCCGGCAAATCGACCTTCCTCTCGGTCGTGTCGGCCGCCAAACCGAAGATTGCGGATTATCCGTTCACGACATTGCATCCGCAGCTTGGCGTCGTCGATGTCGATGGCCGCGAATTCGTGCTCGCCGATATTCCGGGATTGATCGAAGGCGCGCACGAAGGCGCCGGTCTCGGCGATCGTTTCCTCGGCCATGTCGAGCGCTGTCGCGTGTTGCTGCATCTGGTCGATGCGACCTGCGAACACGCCGGCAAGGCTTACAAGACTGTGCGGACCGAGCTCGACGCTTATGCAGGCGACCTCGGCAGCAAGGTCGAGATCGTCGCGCTGAACAAGATCGATGCGGTGACGCCGGACCAATTGAAGCAGCAGCGCGACCGGTTGAAGCGGGCCGCGAAAAAGATGCCGCTATTGATCTCCGGCATTGCCGGCGACGGCGTGAAGGACGCGTTGCGCGCATTGGTCGAAGTGATCGGCGAAGCGCCGGTCTCCGCGAAAGCCAAGACCACCGCGCAGGCGGCGCCCTGGTCGCCGCAAATCGACTGAGGTTGTCATTGCCGGGCACGGGCGCCTCGCCGCCCGCGCCCGGACTTTCGTCACGATGAACACGATGACATTCCGGGTTCGCCGCGCGACGGGCGTCGATCCGGAATGACCCTTTGTTGATGCTTCAAGCGGCTCGCATTAAAAGCACCCCATGTCCCGCCCCGAGTTGAAGAACTTTCGCCGCATCGTCGTCAAGGTCGGCTCCGCGCTGCTGGTCGATTCCGTGGCCGGCGAAGTGCGCGCCGACTGGCTCGCGGCGCTCGCCACCGATCTCGCGATGCTGCACAAAGATGGTCGCGACGTGCTGATCGTGTCGAGCGGTTCCATCGCGCTCGGCCGCGCCAAATTGAAATTGCCGCGTCGCGCGTTGAAGCTCGAGGAGAGTCAGGCCGCCGCCGCCGTCGGCCAGATCGCGCTGGCGCGGATCTGGTCGGAAGTGCTGGGCGCGCACGGCATCGGCGCCGGACAAATTCTCGTCACCTTGCAGGACACCGAGGAGCGCCGGCGCTATCTCAACGCGCGCTCGACGATCGACAAGTTGCTCGACTGGCGCGCCGTGCCGGTCATCAACGAGAACGACACCGTCGCGACCAATGAGATTCGCTATGGTGACAACGATCGTCTCGCCGCGCGCGTCGCGACGATGGCGAGCGCCGATCTTCTCGTGCTGCTGTCCGACATCGAGGGGCTCTACACCGCGCCGCCGTCGGCCAATCCGGACGCCACGCTGATCCCCGTCGTCGAATCCGTCACCGCGGATATCGAGGCCATCGCGGGCGGCCCCGAATCATTGCTGTCGCGCGGCGGCATGCGGACCAAGATCGAGGCCGCCAAGATCGCGACCGCCGGCGGCACGCATATGCTGATCGCGTCCGGCAAGATCGCGCACCCGCTCAAGGCGGTGCAAGACGGCGGCCGTTGCACCTGGTTTCTGACCCCGGCCAATCCCGTCACCGCGCGAAAACGCTGGATCGCCGGATCGCTGGAGCCGAAAGGCACGCTGACGATCGACGCCGGCGCGGTCACCGCCCTGCGCGCCGGCAAGAGCCTGCTGCCTGCCGGCGTGATCCGCATCGACGGTGAATTCGCGCGCGGCGACGCCGTGGTGGTGCGCGGGCCGGACGGCCATGAGATCGGACGCGGGCTGGTGGCCTATGATGCGACCCATGCCGCGCAGATCAGGGGCAGCGCGTCGCGCGACGTCGCGGCGATTCTGGGCTTTAGCGGCCGCACCGCGATGATCCATCGCGACGAT
>JAQGJY010000300.1 GCA_028290325.1 Tardiphaga sp. | reverse complement strand
CGTTCCGGTCGCGAGGGGCGCTTCATGAGGCGTTCGGAGGCGGATCGGAATACGGCGCCTGCGGCCCTGCCTCGCAAGCAGGGACTCGGGGTGTCCGGGGTTCATCGTTCGCCGCCACTACGGGCGGCCTGCCGTAGTCGGCAGGGGCGGGATGTGGAAAAGGCGTCGCGAAAGCGCGCCGGTTTGTCGAAATCCGCGCAAGCGGGGCTCGGCCGACCCCGCCTCCCAATCCAAACGCTCCCCGGACGATAAGACGTCGGAGCGATGCGGCGTGGCGCGGCCTCAAGCCGGATCACGCAAGCCTCGCGCGCGGAGGGTCCAAGCGTCTGCGCTTGCCTTCTGCGTCGGTGGAGCGCTGCAAGGCGTTGCGTCGCGGTGATCGGAGGATTCGCACCCTTCGGCGATCGCGGCGACACTACCCAAAGTCGCGCCTTGTAGCGCTCCATCTCCCCTCATTGGCAGGGAAGATGCTCACCCCTCGGGCGCTCGGCGCCGCGAGACCGCACCGACATGGCTGTTTGACATTTTGGCTTGCATCGACGGGCAAGATCGCGCTTGCGCTGCCCGGCGGCACAAGGCGCGCCCTTGGCGCGATCAGCAGGGCGGCAAAGGCGATTGCAGGCTTAAAAAAACCAAAACCGCCCGCCTGTGGCCAGGCGCGCGGTTCTGTATTGAACTCATCCGATCAGATCGGCCGCATCATCCCTGCGATGGATTGTGATCCGGCGTCGGGTTCGCGCGCGGCCGCTGCTGGGCCATGAACTGGTCGAACTCGTTCTTGTCCTTGGCGTGGCGCAGCCGGTCGAGGAAATCCTTGAACTCGGTCTGTTCGTCTTCGAGGCGGCGCAACGTCTCCATGCGATATTCATCGAAGGCGCGGTTGCCGCTGGTCGGCGGACCGAAGCCAAATCCCCGGCTCTCCATGCGGCCGCGCATCCGCTCCATCTTGGTCTGCATCCGCTCCATCTTGTTGGCGAAACGGTCGTGGCTCCAGCAACCCATTTTCCTGCTCCCGATTGTGTAAAAGAGAAGTGCGAGGCCGACCGGCCACCAAAACACGAAGCCCAGAACGGTCAACGCGATCCAGCCGGGCGAAGGCCGGTAGTTCAGGCGCGGTTCGTAAACATCGCCAGCAGACCCGCGCCATCGATTGTTGACATAAGCGGTGTCGGACATTGACCTCTCCATGAACGGCACCATGCCGTTGTGAATGTAAATAACATTTACATACCTAACCCGTTCCAGGGTTTTGTCAAGAATGCCGGCCAATCGATCGTTCACTTATTTGGGAGCGCCCCACGGGCCGGGCTTCTTCTCGGCCGCGGCCTGATCCACCGGCGGCCGTTGATCGGTCGAAAACCCGAGCCCGCGCAGATAAATCAACACGCCGGCCTCCAGCAGATCTTCGGCGGCCATCGGCAGCTTGCGCCGCGCCGCGTCGCCCCGCGCGAACAGCGACGCCACGCCATGCGCCATCGACCAGATATGGAGCGCCATCATCAGTGCCGGTGGGCGCGGCACATTGGGCGGCGTCATTGCGGCAAGCCGCTCGGCGGCGGCGCGAATCACCGCAAAAGCCCGCTCGCTGGCGATCGCCAAAGCGGGGTTGTCCTCAAGCGGACAGCCGGATTCGAACATCGCGGAATAGAACGCCGGCTCGTTGCGCGCGAAGGCCAGATAGGCCTTGCCGACCCGCTCGAACGCCGACACCGTATCAGGACGTCCATCATCCCAGGCCTGGGCCAGCGCCTGCTCGAATTGCGAAAAGCCGCGCTCGGCAATGCTGGCGAGCAGCTCGTCACGATCGCGGAAATGCCGATAGGGCGCGGCCGGGCTGACGCCAGCCGAACGCGCGGCATCGGCGAAGGTAAAGCCGGCAGGCCCCTTCTCCGCGATCAGGCCAAGAGCTGCTTGCAGCAGCGCTTCCTTCAGGTTTCCGTGGTGATAGCCGCGCGGCGCGCGGTCATTGTCTTTGCGCCAGCTCATGTGAATAGGTCTTACATGAGCCAGGCGCAAAGGTCACTCACGATCACGGCACTTTTGCCCGACGACGAGACAGCCAATGGAGACGGCACGATGACGGTGAATGCACAGGGCAAGGTCGCGCTGGTGACGGGCGCGGCGCGCGGCATCGGGCGGGCCGTGGCGAAGCGTTTCCTCGCCGAGGGCTGGCGGGTGGCGCTGCTTGATATCGACGCCGTGGTGACCGAAAGCTGTCGCGACCTCGGCTGCCCGGAGATGACAATGACGCGGATTTGCGACGTCGCGGACGCCGATGCGGTAAACGCCGCGGTCGCGACCGTCGTCGCGCGGTTCGGACGGCTCGATGCGCTGGTCAACAATGCCGGCACCGCGACCTTCAAGCCGATCCTCGAGACGACGAGAGACGAGTGGCAGCGGATTTTAGCGGTCAATCTGTCGGGACCGTTCTTCCTGACGCAGGCGGCGGCGCCGATGATGCGCGATTCAGGGGGCGGCGCGATCGTCAACATCACGTCGATCTCGGCGGTGCGCGCCTCGACGTTGCGCGCGGCCTACGGCACCAGCAAAGCGGCGCTGGCGCATTTCACCAAGCAGGCGGCGGTCGAACTCGCCAGCCTCAACATTCGCGTCAATGCCGTCGCGCCCGGCCCCGTCGAAACCGCGATGGCGGCAGCGGTGCATACGCCGGACATCCGCGCCGATTATCGCGATGCGATTCCGCTGAATCGCTACGGCCTCGAGGACGAACTGGCGGACGCGGTGTTTTTCCTGTGCAGCGATCGCGCGAGCTATATCACCGGCCAGGTGCTCGCGGTCGATGGCGGCTTTCAGGCGGCGGGCATCGGCCTGCCGACCTTGCGCGGCGAGCGACGAAACGGCTAGGCATGATTCGACCGAACGCCGCGCAGCGCAAGGTAGTCTTGTCGGTTTCGGATCATGCCCCCGATGACCGATCATTCCACCGCGACGGGCGCAAGCTCGCCGGTTCGTAACGTCGCGAAGGCCACGACAAAAGCCGCGACGGCGCAGATCGCGATCGTCACGACCATCGGTGTCGGCGTGCCGGCATGAAGGCCAGCAGCATCAAGCTGACAACAGACGCGATCGTGACCGCGACGAACACCGCGCGCCAGCCGAACGGCACGATCAGC
>JAQGJY010000299.1 GCA_028290325.1 Tardiphaga sp. | reverse complement strand
CGAGCAATCGCGAGAACGACAGACTGCTCTGCTGGCCGTTGGCGGCGAGCTGCGCGACGCTGTCGAGCGCCGACTCGCCTTTGACGGAGAAGTCGCGACTGTTGATGAGGCCTTCCTTCGCGCGGGTGTCGTTGGTCGGCGGGTCCATCGCCAGGGTCAGCTGGCCGCCGAACATTTTGGCGTAGATATCCGTGAAGCGGAAGAAGGCGCCGGCGTCGTTGGTCTCAACATAGATCACGTCGCGGCCCTGCGCCCGGCCGCGAATGTCACCGCTCAGCGGCGTATCGCGGCCAAGCTTGCCGGCCAGCGTGAATGTGCGGATCGCGCCGTTGCGGCGCGACACTTTCAGGTCGACGCCGCGCACCGCCTCGCCATAAAAACCGGCGACCGCGCCGAGCTTGAGATCGACGTCGAAATCGAGCGGCTTCGACTTGGTCTTGGCGTCGGCATCGCGGCCCGATATCGCATATTTGATGAAGCCGCGACCGTCGAACACGTCGCCGCGCATCGTCACCTTGACGACGCCGTCCGGGCCCCGCTCCGCTTTGATGGACGACTTGTCGCCGTCCGACGGCGCGTAGACCGGAAACGCCGCGTTCATCAGGTCGCCGTTCTGATCCATTTCGAGCGCGCCCTTGATCGAGACGCCGCCACCATCGATGACGATGTCCTCGAAACGCGTCGATTGCGGCTTCTGCACCACGTTGAACACGGCCTTGCTCTGGCGCCCCGCCACCTTGGTCCAGCCCGGCAACAGATTGTCGAGCTTGAGGGCCGTCAGGTCGGCCTCGATGCCGAGTTTGGTCTCGCGGTCCGGCGCGCCGATCTTGCCGATCAGCTTGATCGGGATCGCGCCGGTCACGGCGGTGCCGAGATCGACGCCGAGCCGCGCGCGGGCGGCATCGTCGAGCGTCGCCTGCAAGCGCACGTCGGCATCGCCGTCGTTCGACTTGCGATAATCCAGCGTGGCGGGTTGCCCGTTGATCTTGACGTCGCCGCGCACCTGGAAGCCGGAATTGTTGGCCAGCACCTTGAGCGTGTTGGCTTCCAGCTTCTGGTTCATCACCAGCTTGTCGGCGGCGAAGCCGGTCAGGTCGGCCATCACGGTGTAATTGGTATCGGACTTGGTCAGCTCGCGCTGGACCGGCAGACCGAGTGTCACCTGTGCGGTGACGTTGCCCCTGGTCGTCGCCGGATCGAGAAGATTGCCGGTGAATTCGCCGAGCCGATCCGACGACAGGATTTCCGCGGCGGCCGGCACCGGTCCGTCGATCCGCATTCTGATTTTGGCCGGCGACGGCTTCGGCACCATGTCCGGCACCTCGAACACGATGTCGGAAATGTTGAGCTTGCGGCCGGCCTGGGTGTCGATGCCGGCCTGCCCGATCGTCACGGTCGCGGTCCGGCCGGTGACGCGCGCCTTCAAATCGGCGTCGCGGATCAGTGGCAGGTCATCGACCGGGCGCAGCGCGACGCCGGTCGCGACGATGTTGACGTTCAGGCCTTCGTCGGGGATCGGCGGCCCGCGCCGCGAGAGGTTTTTCACCGGCGCATTGACGCCGATATCGATGCGCTGCAACGAGCCGCGCTCGATCCGCTCCAGCACCCATTCGCGCACTTCCGGCACAATCAGCACCGGCCACATCCGCTTCAAAGCAGAAGCCGACATCGGCGTCCCGGCAAAGCCCAGCGTCAGGCGCGGCTCGCCGGCATAATCGACGCTGGCGGTGCCGGCGACGCCGATCTCGCCGTTGCTGATGTCGAATTGAGAAATCACCACGCGCTGCGCGCGCCCATCGAACTTCACCGCGATCGCGATCCGGTTGAAAATCAACGGCGGCTCGGCGCCGGTGCCGGCCAGCAGGATGGTGCCGCCGCTAAAGCCAAGCCGCCAATCCGGGGCGGTGTCGTTCGGCGGCTCAAGGCTGGCGAGCAGCGTGATGCGGTTCTCGCCGGATAGAACCTTGAACGGCGCCAGCAGCACGCGACGCGCCGAGTCCCACTCGATGTTGAACTCCGCCGAATCAATGGTCATTGGATAATCCGGCGTGTCGCTGTCGGTGATGGCGCCCGCGCCCGAGGTCAGCTTGCCGCGAAAGAAGGTCGGCAGGCCGTCGCGACCCAACTCGCCCTTGAGATCGCCGGTCAGCGGCAGGTCCGCGCTATAGGTCAGATCCTTCAGCCGCAGCGCGCGCAGGATGTTGACGGTCGAAAGTTTCTTGGCGCTGATCTCGACCGATCGCACGCCGTTGGACGGCGCGCCGACCAGCACTTTCAGCGACCAGGCATCCGGGCCGTCCTCGCCGACGCTCATGGCGACGCCGCCGCCGCTCGGACGACGCAGGCTCAACGTGATGTTGTCGAACGAGAATTTATTGCCGAGCTGCTGGTCATCGACGACCAGACTGCCGTTCTTCAGGCCGATCTCGTTGAGGTTCTGGCCATCGAGCCCGGTCAGGCTCAATCCGTCGAGCCAGTCGAGACCCGCCAGAAAGCCGCTCGACGTATCGAGCGTGGCGCCGGTCGGTGCGGGCGTCGGCGAGGCCGGTGCCAGCGAATCGGCGGCGCCACCCGGTGCCTCGACGCGGCGCGGAACCGCGCTGCCGGTCGCCAGCGGCTTGGCATTGTCGCCGGTCGAAACCGTCACGCGACCATCCGGCGTGATCCGCACCGACAGTTCGGCATCGACCAAGTTCAAGCTTTCGGCGCGCAGCCGGCCTGTCATCAGCGCCAGGCTGGACAGTTTCACCTCCGCCTTCGGCGCCGCCGCAACGATGACGTGATCGCGGCCGCGCACCACAATGTCGCGAATTCGCACGGCGACCCGCATCCGCCCGACCCGCTCGATTTGCGTGCCGCCAACTTCGACGGTGTTGCCCTGCCCGATATTGTCTTCAATGGCGGAGGCGAGCCATGGCGTCGCCATGTCGAGATTGATCGGTCCGGCGCCGAGGCGCAGCCACAACCCGCCAAAACAGACGCCGATCGCGACGACGAAAAACGCCAGACCGAGGACGGTCCGCTTGACCCAGCTGTCACGCGATGCCCAGCGAAACAGCCGGGCCAAACGATCGCCGACGGAATGCATGCCGCTCGCGCGACGCGACAACAGCCGACGGGCCTGCTGACAGGCGGCATCGTCCTCAGCTTGGTCCCATTCGGACTCATCCCACTGCGAATGTGGGTGAGACCGTTGCGGACGAGACGCGTGGGGTGGCGTATTCCGTTGCATTGCCTCTTAAAGCCGGGCCTCTCGGTGCTGGCGTTGACCTGCAAATCGATCACCGTCGAACGGACGCGCGTCACGCTTGGACGGCGGCTCCCGTGTCGGCGTCGCTGCCAGTCCTCGTTTGATACTGTAAATTGCCCGTCGCCGGATGTGCATTGGACACAAGTCCGGGACGGATGGCACGTCGAATCCCTATAACCTTACCCCGAGGTTGGCGCGTTTGCACGACAACGACGGGCATTTGTTAGGCCCGATCGTGCCGCGCCATCAAGCGATTAAAGAGCCGTCGAAAGCGACGAAAGGAAGGCGTATGTCCAAGTCCGCAAAGACAAATTCGGTGAAACCGACAACTGTGAAAACCGCCGAGGCCGGCGACAAGACGTCCACAGTAGCCTCGACCAGGCCGGCGGCAACACAGCCAGCCGCACAAATCGCCGCCGCAACGCTCAAGGAAGGCACGCCCGCGCCGGCTTTCACGCTTCCGCGGGACGGCGGCGGCGAACTGTCGCTGAAGGATTTCGCCGGCCGTAAGCTCGTGCTGTTCTTCTATCCGCGCGCCGACACGCCGGGCTGCACGCTGGAAGCCGTCGATTTTACCCGGCTGAGCGCTGCATTCGCCGCCTGCGGCACCGCCGTGATCGGTGTCTCCGCCGATTCGGTGAAGGCGCAGGACAAGTTCCGCGACAAGCATCGGCTGACAGTGCCGCTGCTGTCCGACGAGACCCTGACGATGCTCAAGACCTATGGCGTATGGGGCGAGAAATCGATGTATGGCAAAGTCTTCGAGGGGGCTCTTCGCACGACGGTTCTGATCGGTAGCGACGGTCGGATCGCGCGGATCTGGTCCGCCGTCAAGGTCAATGGCCACGCGGATGCGGTGCTGGCGGCCGCCCGCGACCTCTGATTTGTCGCGGCTTTTCTCAAAGCCGTTTTCCGAAAATTAACCATGAGGGGGTCAGATGAGCGGCGTGAGTTGAGCCGGCCGGAGATCAGTACCGAACGGCGCGGGAGTACCGATGTCGTATCCGTCCAGCCAGCCGACCCCCTACCCCCAGCATCAGGCGCATGACGATGCGCGCTCGCCCCGCTCGCATCCGCGCCGTCCGGTGGCCAAGCCGCCCGCGCCGCAAATCTCGAAAAACGATTACACCATCGCCCACGCCGGTCGTCAGGTGCGGATCGGGCCGGTGCTGTTCTGGATCGCGATCGGCACCATCTCCGCGCTCGGCGCGTGGTCTGCCGCGACCGCCACCTATTTCGCCTTCCGCGACGACGTGCTGACCCGGCTGATCGCCCGGCAGGCCGAAATGCAATACGCTTATGAAGATCGCATCGCCGAGTTGCGCGCCAAGGTCGATCGCACCACCAGCCGGCAGATGCTGGATCAGGAACAGTTCGACCAGAAACTCGATCAGGT
>JAQGJY010000298.1 GCA_028290325.1 Tardiphaga sp. | reverse complement strand
CTTCGGAGCCGCGGGCGCGGGCGCTGGCGGCGTCTGCGCCAGAACAGCGGAGCTGATGACGGTCGCGGTCAAAGCCGTTGCCGACAGCAAGGCAATAACCCGGCCGCGCGGCCGTGTCGGCGCGTTGAAGGCTCGGAAATTCATCGCGGAAAACCCCTTTCATGGAATGGCGCGCTCGACCACGGCACGGGCGCGGCCCGACAGGCGTTCGGCGGGTGTCTCTGTGTCAATTGAGGCGGATACGTGACAGGCGTCGCCGTCCTCGTCAATTGCATGCCTTCAATACAACGGCGCGCGGAAAGATCAATGCTGACAACAGCTTTTGATGGTCAATGATCGGCCGCGACGATCGTCGTGGTAACGTGCGGCGTGATCGGCCGCGAATCAATCCGCTTTCGTCTCTGGCGCGTCGCCTGCGCCGCGCTTGCCGTGGCCATGGTCGGCGGCGCATCGCCGGCATGGCCGCAGCCGCGGCCCGCGATCGCGATGCATGGCACCCCGGCTTTACCGGCCGATGTCCGGCACATGCCTTACGTCAACCCGGATGCGCCGAAAGGCGGCCGGCTCGTGCAGGGCCTGCTCGGTACGTTCGACAGCCTCAATCCGATGATCGTCAAGGGCCTCCCGGTCCAGAAGGTGCGCGGTTACGTCATCGAAAGCCTGATGATCCGGAGCGAGGACGAAGCATTCACGCTTTACGGATTGCTCGCCGAAAGCGTCGAGACCGACGACGCGCGCAGCTTCGTCACCTTTCGCATCCATCCAAACGCGCGTTTCTCGGACGGCCAACCGGTCACCGCGGACGACGTGGTGTTTTCATGGGCATTGCTGCGCGACAAAGGCCGTCCCAGCCATCGCGGCTATTACAGCAAAGTCGCCCGCGCGGACGCGCTCGACGCCCGCACCGTGCGCTTCGATTTCGGCGGCGCGCCGGATCGCGAGCTGCCGTTGATTCTCGGCCTGATGCCAGTGCTGCCAAAGCACGCGATCGATCCCGACACCTTCGAGCAGACGTCGCTGAAACCGCCGCTCGGTTCGGGCCCCTATCGCGTCACCGAGGTGCGGCCTGGCGCCTCGGTGACGCTGGTCCGCGATCCCGACTACTGGGGCCGCGACTTGCCGGTCAATCGCGGTCTGTGGAATTTCGACGAGATCCGTCTGGATTATTATCGCGAGGCCAACGGTGCCTTCGAGGCCTTCAAGCGCGGGCTTTACGATATCCGCGTCGAACACGAGCCGCTGCGCTGGCACAGCGGCTACGACTTTCCAGCGGCACGCGGCGGCGAGGTCATCCGTGACACGATCAAGACCGGCCTGCCGCAGCCGTCGGAATATCTGGTGTTCAATACCCGCCGGGCTCAGTTCGCCGACATTCGCGTCCGGCGCGGGCTGACGTTGCTGTTCGATTTCGAATGGATCAACCGCAACTATTTCTTCGATCTCTACACGCGGGCCGCCGGCTTCTTCGCCGGCTCCGAACTGTCCGCCTACAAGCGCCCGGCCGATGCCCGCGAACGCGCGCTGTTGGCGCCCTATGCGGCGTCGATCCCCGAGCCGGTGATGGACGGCAGCTATCGCCTGCCCGAAGGCGATGGCTCCGGCCGCGACCGCGACGCGTTACGCGCGGCGCTCGATCTGTTCGCCCAGGCCGGATTCAAACTCGACGGCAAGTTGCTGCGCGACGCCAAGGGCAAGCCGCTGAGTTTCGAGCTGCTGGTCACGACCCGCGATCAGGAGCGCATCGCGCTGGCCTATCAGCGCGACCTCAAGCGCGCCGGCATCGCGCTCAATGTCCGTCTCGTCGACGCGGTGCAGTTCGATCAGCGTCGCATCAGCTTCGACTTCGACATGATTCAGAACCGTTGGGACCAGTCGCTGTCGCCGGGCAACGAACAGGCGTTCTATTTCGGCTCGGAAGCCGCCGACGCGCACGGCAGCCGCAACTACATGGGCGCCAAGGACCCGGCGATCGACGCCATGATCGCGGCTCTCCTCACGGCGCGCGACCAGAGCGATTTTGTTCCGGCGGTGCGCGCGCTCGACCGGGCCTTGATCGCGGGAGCCTATGCGATTCCGGTCTATAACGTCGGCGAGCAATGGATCGCGCGCTGGAATCGGATAGAAAAGCCGACAGCAACCGCGCTGTCGGGCTATCTGCCGGAGACCTGGTGGTCTCGGTCGCCCGCAAACAAGAAGTGACGCCGTGATCCAGCCGCCCACATCGCCGACACTCGACGGCCTGTTTCGACGGGTGCTGGCGCGTCAACCCAGCGCGATGGCGCTGATCGATCCCGCCGACAAGGTTCGCGTCACCGGCCAGACGCCGCAGCGGCTGACCTTCGCGCAGGCCGACCGCGCCGTCGGCGCGCTGGCCGCGCATTTCGCGGCGATGGGGCTGCCGTCCAATTCGGTGATCGCGATTCAACTCGCCAATACGTCGGAGTTCATCCTGACGGTGCTGGCCGCGCATCGCGCCGGACTCGTGGTTGCGCTGCTACCGCAACTCTGGCGGCAGGCCGAGTTGACCGTGGCGCTGAACCGCACCGGCGCGCGCGCCATCATCACGAGCCGCTTGATCGACGGGATCGACCACGCCGATCTGGCCATGAACGCGGCCGCCGAGGCCTTCGCCATTCGCTATGTCGGTGGTTTCGGCGCCGATCTGCCGGACGGCATGATCTCGTTGGACGCCGTGATCGCCGAAGGTGGCGGTGCGATGCCCGCAGTCGCGCAAGACGCGCGCCGCGCCGCCATCATCTCCTTCGATGTTCTGGATGACGGCTTTCGCGCGGTGCCGCGCACGCATCTCAATCTGATCGCCGGCGGACTGGCGATCTTTCTCGAAAGCGGATTGCCACAGGGCGCAA
>JAQGJY010000032.1 GCA_028290325.1 Tardiphaga sp. | reverse complement strand
GCTTTGACGTTGAGATATTCCTCGACGTGATGGACGCCGGACTCGCGGCCGTAGCCGCTCATCTTGTAGCCGCCGAACGGCACCGCCGGATCCATCGCCTGATAGCAATTCACCCACACCGTGCCGGTGCGGATCGCCTTCGAGATCTTGTGCGCCTTTGAGACGTCGCGCGTCCACACGCCGCCGCCGAGCCCGAACGACGTGTTGTTGGCACGGCGGATGAGATCGTCGGTGTCCTTGAAGGTGATGGCTGAAATCACCGGCCCGAAGATTTCCTCCTGCGCGATCCGCATCTCGTCGCGGACATTCGCGAACACGGTCGGCGGCACGAAATAACCCTTGGCCAGCGCGCCCTCGGTCAGCGCGCGGCCACCGACCAATGCCTCCGCGCCCTCGTTGCGGCCGATATCGAAATAGCTTTTCACGCGGTCATATTGCGCCAGCGACACCAGCGGCCCGATCTGCGTGTCGGCCTCGAGACCGTTGCCGACCTTGAGGTTCTTGCCATAGGCCGCGACCTTGGCGACGAATTCGTCGTGGATCGATTGTTCGACGAACAACCGCGTGCCGGCGCTGCAGATCTGGCCGGAATTGGCGAACACCGCCATCGCCGCGCCGGGCACGGCGGCGTCCAGATCGGCGTCGGCGAAGACGATGTTCGGCGACTTGCCGCCGAGCTCGAGCGAGACCCGCTTGAGGTTGCCGGCGGACGCCTTGATGATCGACTGGCCGGTCGTATGCGAACCGGTGAACGCGACCTTGTCGACGTCGCGATGTTCGGCGAGCGCCGCGCCGGCCGTCTCGCCATAGCCGGTGACGACGTTGACGACGCCCGGCGGTACGCCGGCTTCCATCACGAGTTCGGCGAGACGCAGCGAGGTCAGCGGCGCTTCCTCGGCGGGCTTGAGGACGATGGTGCAGCCGGTGGCGAGCGCCGGTCCGATCTTCCAGACGCTGGCGGCGAGCGGGCTGTTCCAGGGAATGATCGCGCCGACGACGCCGACCGGCTCCTTCAGCGTGTAGGAAAAGATGTTGCCCGGCAGCGAATTCTCGATGGTCTCGCCGTGAAGCGTCGTCGCCTGCCCGGCATAGAAACGCAGCATGCCGAGCACGCGCAGCCGCGATCCGCGCGTCCGGCCAACCGGCGCGCCCATGTCGAGCGTGTCGAGCGTTGCCAGTTCGTCGAAATGCCTCTCGACGAGGTCCGCCAGCTTCAGCAGCATGGCTTGCCGCTCATAGGGCTTGACCTTGCTCCACGGTCCCTCGAAGGCGCGACGGGCGGCGATCACCGCGCGGTCGATATCCGCGGCATCGCCTTCAGCGACGGTGGCGAGCAATTCGCCGGTCGCGGGATTATGCGTCTCGAAGCGTTTGCCGGAAGCCGCGTCGCGCCACTGGCCGTCGATCAGCATCTGCTTGTACGAGCCGTCGGCAAAAGGGTGCCGCGCGGTCGGCACCGGATGTGCGATGTTCATGGTGTCTCGCTCCCAAATGGTGGTGTTGATCGGGTCTCGCCTCGCGAACACCGATCGGGCTCCGCTTGAACGGCGGCGCGTGGCGATCCCGGGAAGACTCGAACTTCCGACCTACGGTTTAGGAAACCGTCGCTCTATCCGGCTGAGCTACGGGACCGGAGCGTCCGCGATCGTCTGCGGACGAAACTGCCTAGCAGAATCGTCGCGACATCGCCAGACGGCTTCGCTGCCGCTCGCAGCATTTGTCGGAGCAGGATTGCGGCGCACCCCGGCGCAGCTAGATCGCAATCTGCTCCGGCCGCAACCGCGGCAGACCCGCCGCCGCGGTTTCCGCCTCTCTGACGCGGATGATGACGGCGCGCGAGACCGGCGCGTCGCGGCCATGACGGCGCGCCAGTTCGACGATGACGCCTTGCAGAAAATCGATCTCGGTGCGGCGACCGCGCGCCAGATCATCCGACATCGACGACCGCGCCTGCGGATCGATCTTCATCGCCCGTCCCAAGATCATCTGAAACAGTCTGTCCGGCAGCCGCAACAAATGCGGCATCAGCCCGGCCGGGATCGGCGTCGCCGACACCGGCTTGATGCCGGCGGCTTTGAGGACCGCGACGCCTTCGGCCATCTGATCGGCGATCAGCCGCCGCCACGCGCGCTGCGCCAATTGCTCGCGCAGCGGCAATCCGGATAGCGCATTGAGCGCGTTGGTCAGGTTGACGATCAGCTTGCCCCATTGCACGCCGGCGATGTCGTCACTCGGCTGCATCGTCAGTCCGGCTGCCGATAGGCGCGCGGCGGTGTCGGCGGGATCGCGCGCGATCACGATGTCGCCCGATGAGGCGCGATGATAGCGCCCGTCGCCCTGTGCCTGCACGTTGAACGGCACCATGCCCGCCAAGACGCGGCGGCCTGGCAGTCGCGCCCGCAGCGCGGCCGGGTTGCCGACGCCGTTTTGCAGGCTGACCACGATCGCGTCGGTTGGCGCGTGTCGCGCGATCAGATCGGCCATCGCCGGCGTATCGGTCGATTTCACCGTCACGAGAATGATATCCGCCTCGCGCATGATGACGGGATCATCAGACAACGTCAGGCTTTGCGGGGCGATGACGCGATCCAGTCCGCTGAAATCGGTCAGCCGCAGCCCGTGTCGCGTGATGGCGTCGATGACGCGGGGGCGGGCAAGCAACGTCACGTGGCGTCCGGCATCCACGAGCAGGCCGCCGACGAAACAGCCTATCGCGCCGGCCCCCGCCACGACGATCCGGTCCCCCACGCGCATCGAGTTCCTTTCACTGGCCAACGGGAACCCGATGGCGCAGAATGTGTTTCACACCCTTGATGACGCGACGGGCGGAGTTCGGCCGCGCCGCGACGTCGGCTTGCTAACGGGAGATCATGATGGGTTTGCTCGATATCCTCAATGGAATGCAAAATGGCCCGCGCGGCCCCAGTGATCCGAACGACAAAAGCGGCGGCATGTCGCCGATGACGATGGCGATTTTGGCGCTGCTGGCGTGGAAAGGCTACAAACACGTCACCGGCGACCATCAGGCGGCGCCCGCCAACAATGCGCCGCAGCCGATGCCGAATCAGACGCAGGCCAATGCCGGCGGCGGCCTCGGTGGCTTGCTCGGCGGCCTGTTCGGCGGCGGCAATGCGCCGGGTGCTGGCGGACTTGCCGGGGGTCTTGGCGGCTTGCTGAAAGGCCCGCTGGGCGGTTTGCTGGCGGGCGGCGCGGCCGGCAGCATTCTCAGCGGCGGCCTCGGCGATCTCATGAAGCAGCTTCAAAACAGTGGTCAGGGCGAAACCGCGCAGTCCTGGGTCGGGTCCGGCCCGAACAAGCAGATCGCGCCCAACGACCTCGCCAACGCGCTGGGTGCGGACCAGATCGACCACCTGACGGCGCAGACCGGCATGCCGCGTGACCAGTTGCTGGCCGAACTCAGCCAGGAATTGCCCGATGCCGTGAACCACTTCACGCCGAACGGCCGGATACCGACCGAGGACGAAATCTCGCGGCTCGGCTAAACCCTCGCCGCATCTCAATCGAACACAGGGGCTGACCATGCTTTGGATTATTCTAGTCGGATTTGTCGCGGGCATCATCGCGCGACTGCTGTCGCCGGGACCGAACAACCCGAGCGGCTTCATTCTCACCACCGTTCTCGGCATCGCCGGCGCGTTTCTGGCGACCTTCATTGGCCAGCAGCTCGGCCACTACGGACCCAACCAGGGCGCCGGATTTATTACCGCGACAATCGGTGCGTTGGTGGTGCTGTTCATCTGGAACAGGCTGGTCGCGCGCCGGGTGATCGGCGATCCGGGCCATCGGTGATCCCTCGCGTTTCGAAACCGCCATCACCGCGACAGCGCATCTTGGCGCCTGACCACGGGATGACGGAGGACCGGTTTCCCGCTCGCGCGTGCAAGTCACAGCACACTTCGGCGGGGATGACGGTTCGGCGCTCTCACGTCACCAGATGGAGCCCGGCGTCCATGCGCACGCACTCGCCACTCATGCTGCCGGACGGCGATGTGGCGAGGAAACATACCAGAGCCGCGATATCATCCGCCGATGATGCGATCTTCAGCGGCACCTTCTTTTCCACCATGTCGCGCACCTGTTTGGCCGCCGCCTCTCCACGACCTTTGGTGAACCACGGCGTATCGATATAGCCGGGACACACCGCGTTGACGCGGATTAGCGGCGCCAGCGCGCGGGCCAGCGACATCGTGATCGTGTTCAAGGCCCCTTTGCTCGCGGCATAGGCGATCGATGAGCCGACCCCGCTGATCCCCGCGACCGAGGAAACGTTGACGACCGCCGACGCGCGGCCCGATGCTTTCGCGCCGGCCTCCAGCAGCGCCCGCGTCGCGCGCACCATCTGGAACGGCCCGATCGTGTTGACGCCGTAGAGCCGCTGAAAATCCTCCGCCGACAATCCATCGAGATCGTGATGCGGGACGTGCTTGGTGATGCCGGCATTGTTGACCAGCGCGTCGATCCGGCCCCACGGCGCGGCGGCGGCGGCGATCTGCTTGCAATCCGCATCGCGCGACACATCGCCCTGCACGACGACCACCTCCGCACCGGCGACGCGGCAGCGGTCGGCCGTATGCTCGGCTTCGGTCTTGCTCGACGAATAGTTGATGACGATGCGGGCGCCGGGCCGCTGCGCCAGCATCATCGCGGTGGCGGCGCCGAGGCCGGATGCGGAGCCGGTGACGATGGCGGTGAATCCGTCCTGGGGCATCTTGCTGTCCTGTCTTCTTTTCGTTTCTTGGGCCGCCACCATAACGGCTGACATCCACGCGGCAAGCGGCGCGGTTGAAACACGAGCCGGCGCATGTCGCGAATGCAGGCGGCCCTGCGACAACGACAGCTTGTCAGCGCATCGGCTTTTCACCACAGTGCCGCCAACAACAAAGGCAGCACGACGACGGGCCCATCGGTTCTCGCGTGACGTGCGCCGAAACCTGGGGACACGCTGTGGAGACTGACAACATCGTCGCCGAGACGGCGGAAAAGATTTTCACCGATCTCGCCGATGGCCAGACCATCATTGCCGCGAAGAACGACAGTTGGCGCGGGCCGCTATGGTCGGCCCTCAGCGACGCCGGGCTGCCGCTGTCATGGGTGCCGGAAGAGCAGGACGGCTCCGGTGCAAGCCTCGCCGAAGGCTTCAGCGTGTTGAGCGCCGCCGGCCGTCATGCCGTCGCGGTGCCGCTGGCCGAAACCATGCTGGCCGGCTGGCTGCTCGCGCAAGCCGGCATCGCCTCGCCCGCCGACGCCATGACGATCGCGCCCGCCGCACCGAAGGACAAGATCACGCTCGACGCCGACGGCACGCTGACCGGGCGCGCCCGCTTCGTGCCGTTCGCGAAAGCCGCCAAACACATCGCGGTGCTTGCGGCGAACGGCGCCGCTCATTCGATCGCTCTGGTCGATGCCAAGGCCTGCCGCATCGAGGATGGGCATAATCTGTCCAGCGACGACAGCAATACGGTCGTGTTCGACCACGTGACCCCGCTCATGATCAAACCGGCGCCCGCGAACTTCAATCCGCTGTCGCCGCTGTTGATGGGCATCGTCGCGCGCAGCCTGCAAATCGCCGGCGCGCTCGAAGCGATGCTTGAGATCACCGTGCAATATTCGAACGAACGCGTCGCGTTCGAGAAGAAAATCTCGAAATTTCAGGCGGTGCAGCACAATCTCGCGCGGCTCGCGGGCGAAACGTCGGCGGCGCTCGCCGCCGCCAGCTCCGCCGCCGACGCGATCGCCAACGCAACCTCGTTCGACGATGCGATTTTCCTCGAGGCCGCCGCCGCGAAAATCCGCTGCGCCGAGGCCGCCGACAAGGGGGCCGCGATCGCGCATCAAGTGCACGGCGCGATCGGCTTCACCTCGGAGCACATCCTGCATCGCTTTACGTTGCGCGCGCTCGCCTGGCGCGATGACTTCGGCAACGAGAGCTATTGGGCCGTCGAACTCGGCAGATTGGTCGCGGCGCGCGGCGCCGACGATCTCTGGCCGCTGCTGGCCTCAAGGTGATGGTGGGCCAGTCTCTCGATCGCATCAGCCGCGTCACCCCAACCCTTTTCCCCAAGGCGAGAGGGAGCACACCACCATCGTTGCGTGCGAGTGCCCTTCTTCAACGTGAGACATACTCATGACCGCAGCCCTTCGTTTCGATCCGATCCGCCTGCCGCCGGAATGCGAAAAGCTCCGCATCGAGGTCCGCGCGTTCCTCGCCGATGAGATCGCGGCCGGCACCTTCGATCCGCACAAGCCGAACCGCGAGGATGCCGACGCGCCGGAATTCTCGCGCCGCGTCGGCGAGCGTGGCTGGCTCGGCATGACCTGGCCGAAGAGATATGGCGGCCATGAACGCAGTTTTCTCGAACGCTACGTCGTCACCGAGGAAATGCGCGTCGCCAACGCGCCGACACGACGCTTCTTCGTCGCCGATCGTCAGAGCGGGCCGGTGCTTCTGAAATACGCGCCCGAACACGTCAAGATGGACATCCTGCCGCGCATCTGTCGCGGCGAGGTCTGCTTCGCGATCGGCATGAGCGAGCCGAACTCGGGTTCGGATCTGTTCGCCGCCTCGACCAAGGCGACCAAGACCGATGGCGGCTTCCTGATCAACGGCACCAAGATATGGACCTCATCGGCGCATATCGCCGATTACATGATCGCGATCTTCCGCACCTCGCCATCGACCAAGGAGAATCGCCGGCACGGCCTCACGCAATTCCTGGTCGATATGAAGACCCCCGGGATCACCGTGAATCCGATCATGCAGATCACCGGCCAGAAGGAATTCAACGAGGTCGTCTTCAAGGACGTCTTCCTGCCCGACGATTACATGCTCGGCGAAATCGATGGCGCATGGAAACAGGCGACGAGCGAACTGGCTTACGAACGCTCCGGCCCGGAGCGTTTTCTGGAAACCTATTACGTGCTGACCGAACTGGTGCGCGCGATCGGTCAAAATCCGGATACGCGCAGCGCCGAGGGCATCGGCCGCCTCGTCGCGCAACTGCACACGATGCGCCGCATGTCAGTATCGGTCGCCGGCATGTTGCAGGCCGGCAAGGAGCCCGTCGTCGAAGCCTCGATCGTCAAGGACATCGGCACGATCTGGGAACAGCAGTTGCCGCAGCGCGTGCGCGAACTCGCCGCCTTCGTCGATGACACGGAGGATTCCAATCACGCCACGCTCGACGAGCAATTGGCGTTCGCACTGAAGACCGCGCCGAAATTGACGATTCAGGGCGGCACCACGGAGGTGCTGCGCGGCATCATCGCGCGCGGGCTGGGGCTGCGATAGGCGCGCGCGCGAACCTGGAATCCGGTCGAGCTGACCATGATGAGATTCCGGGTTCGCAACCGCCAACAGGCGTTCGCGGCCCGAAATGACATTTAATCCAATCAAGAAACGAGGACAGACATGACCACCTACAAAGACATCGCGGTCGAGATCAAAGGCCACATCGCGATCATCGAGATTCGCAAGCCGCCGTACAACTTCTTTGACATCCTGCTGATCCAGCAGATCGCCGATGCGCTCGACGAGATCGACGCCAATCCCGAATTGCGCGCCACGGTGCTGGCCGCGCAGGGCAAGGCGTTTTGCGCCGGCGCCGATTTCGGCGATCCGAACCGCAAGGAAACCGTCGCGGCCGCGCAGAGCGGCGATCCCGCCGACAATCTCGGCTCGATCGGCCATCTTTATATCGAGGCGGTGCGAATTTTCCGCGCCAAGAAGCCAATCGTCGCCGCCGTGCAGGGCGCGGCGATCGGTGGCGGCCTCGGCCTCGCGGTGTCGGCGGATTTCCGCGTCACCTGCCCCGAGGCACGGTTCGCCGCGAATTTCACCAAGCTTGGATTCCATCCGGGCTTCGGTCTGACCGTCGCGCTGCCCGAACTGATTGGCAAGAACAACGCCGAACTGATGTTCTACACGTCACGGCGCGTCGGTGGCGAAGAGGCGCTGAGAATGGGCCTCGCCAATGTCTGCGTGCCGCAGGCCGAACTGCGCGACGCCGCGATCAAGCTCGCGGAGGAAATCGCCGAATGCTCGCCGCTCGGTCTGCTCTCGACGCGGGCGACAATGCGCGGCGACCTGGCCGACCGCGTCCGCAAGGCGACCACGCACGAACTCGCCGAGCAGACGCGCTTGCGCGCGACCGAGGACTTCAAGGAAGGCGTCAAGGCGACGGAAGAGCGCCGCGCGGCGGACTTCAAGGGGCGCTAAGTCGCGGCGTCATCCCCGACAACAAAGCCCGGCCATCGCGCCGGGCTTTCCTGTTCCAATCTCAGGTATCCAACCGGAGCCAGTCGCCGGCCCCTGTCGCCAGGCTGCGCGACGTGACTTTCCGCAGCGCCGTCGCGAGTTGCGACAGGTTCGACAGCACGACGGCGCCGCAATCCGCGAAGCCGGTCCGGGCGAAGGCCGACGGCAGCGTGTAGCTCCAGAACAGCACCGGCTTCGTTTGCGCATCGAGCACGGCCTTCAATTCGGCCGGCTTGAAGGGAATCCGGGTCTCGTTCGACAGCGAGATGACGACGACGATCGAGTCCACCTCATCGGAGGCGGTCAACATCTCCAACGTCTTCTGCAAACCGCCGCTGTGCACGGCCTGCGCCGTGATATCGACCGGATTGCGCGCCGCGCCATAAGACGGGATCAGTTTTCGAATCGCGGCTTGCATCGGTTCGCACAGTTCCGGTAGCCGCAGCCCTGCCATCGACAACGCGTCCGCGGCCCAGATGCCACCACCGCCCGACGTCGTCACCACCGCGACCCGATCGCCGGTCGGCGGCGGAGCCGTCGTCAGGATCGCGGCGATCGTGACCGCTTCGTCGATGTCGTCCGTCACGATGAAACCGTGTCTGGCGAACATCGCGTCGTAGGCGGCGGGAGATCCCGCGATGCTGGCGGTATGCAATGCCGAGGCCCGCGCGCCGGCCGGCGAGCGGCCGACCTTGATCGCGACGATCGGCTTGCCCATGCGAGCCGCGCGCTCGGCGGCGGCATTGAATATCTCCGGGTCGCGAATGCCCTCGATGAACAGCAGAATGACGTCCGTATTGACGTCCTGCACCATGTAATCGAGCACTTCGCCGGCGCCGAGATCGCTCTCGTTCCCGGTTGATATGACGATCGACAGCGGAAGCCCGAGCGCCTGCGCGCGATGACCGATCGCAAAGCCGATGCCGCCGGATTGCGCCGCGACGCCGACCCGCTTGTGCGTCGCGATCAGCTTCGGCGCGCCCGGCTTCACTTCGACGGTGGGGGAGAAAGTTGCGGCGATTTTCAGGGGCTCGTTGAAATAACCCTGCGCGTTCGGACCGCAGACGCGCAATCCCGTCCGCTTCGCCAGCGCGGTGATCTTGCGCTGGATCGCGGCCGACTCGCCGCCTTCTTCGGCAAAGCCCGACGAAATGATGATGGCGTTCAGGACGCCGGCCGCCGCGCAGTCCTCCAGCGCTGGCAGCACCGCCTTTGCCGGGATGACGAGCACGGCAAGGTCGATCGGCCCGCCGACCGAGGCGACCGACGGCCAGCACCTCAAGCCGTCGATATCGTCGTAATTCGGATTGATCGGATAAAGCGCGCCGGGAAATCCGTTCTTGCGCAGAAACGAAAGCAGCGTCCCGGGGATTTTGGTCGCGTCGCGCGATGCGCCGATCACGGCAATACTTTTCGGCGCAAAGAAAGAGTCGAGCGGATGAGTCATATTCGACGATCCATTTTTTGTTTTTGAACTCTTGAGGTCGTCATGGCGCGCCGAGGTCGTCACGTCGTGATGCCCAACAGCGAAACAATCGAGGCCGCGAGAAGAGCTGGGTTGCTTCGTCGACTCGGCGA
The DNA here is from genome assembly GCA_028290325.1 of Tardiphaga sp. Taxonomy (GTDB): domain Bacteria; phylum Pseudomonadota; class Alphaproteobacteria; order Rhizobiales; family Xanthobacteraceae; genus Tardiphaga. The sequence continues at coordinate 88 of JAQGJY010000032.1, read as the reverse complement.
GTGCCTCCGCCCACCGAGTCTCTGGCGATGACGCGCATCAGCGTCCTTGAAACACCGGCTTGCGTTTTTCGACGAAGGCCTTGGCGGC
>JAQGJY010000261.1 GCA_028290325.1 Tardiphaga sp. | reverse complement strand
GCCGAATCGAAGCCGGCCGATGCACCGCGCCTGCAGCCGGCGAGCACGGCCGTGTCGGCTCCGCCGATGCAGCCGCTGCCGCCCGCGATCAATGTCGCGACGCCGAATCCCGACGTCTTCGAGCAAGGCAACGCGGCTCCGGTCGTGCGTCAGCCCTATCCACAGGCCGCGTCGCGCTCGGATGACGCGCGCGAACCGCGACGCTTCGCGCCGCCGGCGGATATCCCGACCTCCCGCCCGCTGGATCTGCGGGCCGAGGCGATGTCGCCGTCATCCTCGGAGCGCACCAGCGTCACCGATGAGGTGGTCTCGGTCGCGAAGTCGATGTTTCACGCGGTGATGCCGCGCTAATACGGCGGCCCAGACCCATCGGGCTGTATTATTATTCCCGCGCAGGCGCACGGGGGCCAGAGTCCAGAGCATGAACATTGGGTAGTGGATCGCCGCTTCCCACGCCTAATGCCCGATGCCCAATGGGGGATGCCAGCGGTACCTCGCGCAACAAAAACGCCGGCCTCGCGGCCGGCGTTTGGTATTGAAATCGGGGCTGAAAGCTCAGCGCGGTCCGCGCGGACCACCCGCGCCAGCACCGGCGCCGCCGGCACCCGGGCCGCGCGCGCCCGGACCACCGGGACCAGCGCCGAACACCGGCTTCGGCTTCATCGGCAGCAGGCCTTCGCGCTGCAACTTCTTGCGGGCGAGCTTGCGGGCCCGACGCACGGCTTCGGCCTTTTCACGGGCCTTCTTTTCGGACGGCTTTTCGTAATGGCCGCGGAGCTTCATCTCGCGGAAGATACCCTCGCGCTGCATCTTCTTCTTGAGCGCCTTGAGGGCTTGATCGACATTGTTATCGCGAACGAGAACCTGCACGCGGCATCCTCTTCTGTGAACCTGATCTGATGATCGGATTGGAATTTCAGCGACGGCGAAGGATCGACTACGGCCAGATCCTCGACGTCAGGGGCGGGGATTTACCAGATCGGACCATGGATGTCCACCGCCCGCCCGGCCTGTCACGGCTTATTTGTTGGGTTTTCGACGTGCGCAACGTGGACCTGGGTCACGTGCCCCATCTTGCGGCCGCGGCGGGCGTGGCCCTTGCCGTAAAGATGCACCGTCGCGCCGGGCAGGGTCAGCCAGTGGCTGACATCATCGACGTCGTGGCCGATCAGGTTGGTCATCGTCACCGCGCCATGGCGCACCGGCTTGCCGAGCGGCCAGCCGGCGATGGCGCGGATATGCTGCTCGAATTGCGAGATCGACGCGCCGTCGAGCGTCCAGTGCCCGGAATTATGCACGCGCGGCGCGATCTCGTTGACCAGCAGCCGCGGCCCGCTCGCGTCGCTCACCACGAACATTTCCACCGCGAGGACGCCGACATAATCGAGCGCGGTCGCGATCCGTTCCGCGATATCACGCGCCTGCGCGGCAAGATCGTCGGAAATCGAGGCAGGGGCGCGCGACGTCTTGAGAATATGGTCGCTGTGTTCGTTCTCGGTGACGTCGAAACATTCGACCTGACCGTCGTGACTGCGCGCGGCGATAACGGAAATCTCGCGCTCGAACGGCACGAAACCTTCGAGAATCGCGGCGCGGGTGGCGAGCTCGTCCCAGACCTGCGCGAGATCGTCGCCGTCGCGGATGATGCGCTGGCCCTTGCCGTCGTAGCCGAATCGTCGGGTCTTGATGACGGCGGGCAAACCGACCTTCGCGACCGCCGCGTGCAGCGTCTCCACCGAGGTGACGTCGGCGTAGGGCGCCGTGGCGATTCCGAGCGAGGTGACGAAGTCCTTCTCGGCGAGGCGATCCTGCGTGGTCTCAAGAATGCCGCGGGCCGGCAGCACCGGGCGTCTGGCCGCCAGGATCAGCGCCGACGCGGCCGGCACGTTCTCGAATTCATAGGTCACGACGTCGACGTCGGCGGCGAACAGTTCCAGCGCCTCGACATCGGCATATTCCGCGCAGGTGGCGTGTTGCACGACATCGAAGGCCGGCGAATCCGGATCGGGCGAAAAGACCTGACACCGCAGCCCCAGCCGCGCGGCGGCAAGCGCCAGCATGCGGCCGAGCTGACCGCCGCCGAGAATACCGATGGTATCGCCGGGCTTCAGCGTCACCTGCACCGCCGTCATACCGCGCCCTCGGGCTTGTCCGCGACCGCATCGCTCTGCGCCTGGCGCCAGGCCATCAGCCGCGCCGCCAGCGGCTCGTCATGCAGCGCCAGCACGGCGGCGGCGAGCAGGGCGGCGTTGATCGCGCCGGCCTTGCCGATGGCCAGGGTGCCGACCGGGACACCGGCCGGCATCTGCACGATCGAATACAGCGAATCAATGCCCGACAGCGCCTTGGACTCGACCGGGACACCGAATACCGGCAATTCCGTCATCGCGGCCGCCATGCCCGGCAGATGCGCCGCTCCGCCGGCTCCGGCAATCACGACGCGGTAACCCGCGGCCTTGGCGCCCCTGGCGAAGGCGACGAGGCGGTCAGGTGTGCGGTGCGCGGAGACGATCCGGCAATCATGGGCGATATCGAGCGCGGTCAGCGTCGCGGCGGCGTGGCGCATGGTGTCCCAGTCGGACTGGCTTCCCATGATGATGGCGACAAAAGGGGTCATTCAGGCGAAATCTTTGCGAAATTCGAGAGCGTTAGCCGAGGAGTATAGGATTGCATTCGGAGCGGGCAAGGGCACTGCCCGGCAGGCGCGAAGCACTACATCTTTGTGGTGAATGCCGGCAAGCACTAACGCGCCTGCGATCGCGGGCCAGCGCTTGGTCAGGCGATGATATCGGGGGTAATCTGGTCTTCGACGTAGGAAATCCGATCGCGCAAATATAGTTTGCGCTTCTTCAGGCGTTGCAGGCGCAACAAATCCGGCGCGGGCGAATGATGCAGGGCATCGATCGCGGCATCGAGGTCGCGGTGCTCCTGCTGGAGCCGGGCCAATTCCACGCCGAGATCGCGTTCGTTATCATCATTCATGAGGTACGGCTTGGGCTCGATCGCGATCGGTCATGGGCGCGTGACGCGCGGCGTGCGCGAATATCGCTTGTGCGGCGCAAGGGTGCAAGGTGTCGCGCGGCGCTCACGTTTGATGTCCGATATCGGCGGGTCCGCGCGCGAATGTGACAATTGAGCTGCGCCGACCCCATCGACAGTTCGCAGATGTCGTATAAACTCGACCGTCCACATCGATCTGAGGTTCAATCTAACCGAGGAGATTTCGTATGGCCGTACAGGCTCATCTCGTGGAATTGGAACGTAAACACAAGGTTCTTGAGACCCAACTGCACGAAGCTCTCGTGCATCTTTCGACGGACGATCTCCGCATCGTCGAATTGAAGCGCAAGAAGCTCATGGTCCGCGACGAGATCGAACGCCTCCGGCACGTCGTCAGCGACACGGTTCACTGACAACAGTCACCGACATAGCTTTACCTCTCTAAGACAGCAATGACGTCATCGCCTGGCGAGCGCGCGGATGCGCGCGACGGCAGGGCGATGACGTCGCTTAGCTGATCCTATTGCTTGGATCATTTTCCATGGGAAATGCGTTGCGTTGACGTCGCTACGCCGACGCCGCCATCTCCGCGACGTGATCCGCGATGGCCAGCGATGCGGTCAGCCCGGGCGACTCGATGCCGAACAGGTTGATGAGACCGCGCAGGCCATGTTCGCGCGGGCCCTGAAGCATGAAATCCTGTACGGCGACGGCCGGCGGCACGATTTTCGGCCGGATCCCCGAATAGCTCGGCATCAACGCGTCGTCCGGCAAGCCGGGCCAATAGCGTCGGATCGCCGGATAGAACCGCGCCGCCCGCGCTGGATCGACGGCATAGTCGATCGCGTCGATCCACTCGACATCCGGCCCGAAGCGCGCCTGACCCGCGAGATCGAGCGTCAGGTGCACGCCGAGCCCACCGGGCTCCGGCACCGGATAGATCAGCCGCGAGAACGGCGCTCGGGCGCTGCAGCTGAAATAGTTGCCCTTGGCGAGATAGGCCGATGGAATCGCCGTCAGCGGCATCGCATCGATGCCGCGCGCGACGGCGGTCGCCGCCAGTCCGGCCGCATTGACGAGCAGGCGACAGTGCAACTGCATCGGCGCGGCACCACCGACCTCGACCTCGAAGCCGTCCGCGACATGCTTCGCCCGCAGCAAAGGCGCGAGAAACGCAAAGGCCGCGCCGGCGGCTTCGGCATCGCCGCGCAACGCCAGCATATACCCATGGCTGTCGATGATCCCGGTGGAGGGCGATAGCAGCGCCGCGTCGCAGGCCAGCGCCGGCTCCATCGCGCGCGCTTCCGCGCCGCTGAGCGTCGTCAGATCGTCCACGCCGTTGGCGCCGGCATGGGCGCGGATCGCCGCGAGCTTTTCGGTTTCCGTCGGGGTGGTCGCGACGATCAGCTTGCCGCAATTGTTGTGCGCGATGCCGTGGTCGCGGCAATAATCATACAGCGCGCGTTTGCCCGCGACACAGAACTTCGCCATCAGGCTATTCGCCTTGTAATAGATTCCGGCATGAATGACTTCGCTGTTGCGCGACGATGTCTGGGTGCCGATCGCGTCCTCGGCCTCGAGGACGATGACCTCACGGCCGTCTTGCGCCAGGCGTCGTGCGATCGCCAGCCCGACCACACCGGCGCCCACCACGATGCATTCGACTCCGTCCATGTTTCGACCCATCCCCCGCGTTAAGTCATCATTAATCATGATGCGCCAATCGCGTCCAATCTCATCAAAATCACTTGCAATCAAGGCGAGCGTTTACCGGATCCCAACCCGCGAGGCGAACAATCATCATCCAAGGCTTCGGGTGAGTGATGACTGGCAAAAACGGGCAGGACGCCTTCAGCGGCGCGGCACTTTCGGCGGCAGCAAGTCTCGTCGTCATGATCGCGTCGCCGGCATCGGCCGGCACGCCGACGCCTGAATTTGTCACGGCCCTCATCAACGAACAGATCGATCCCACAATTCTGTGGGAAATCGCGCTCGGCGGATTCGTCGTTTTCGCGCTGTTGACCGCCGTCATCCTGTGGGCCATGTCCGCCTTGCGCGCGATGAAATGGCAGCAGGCCCGCCGCAATGCGATCGTGAACTCGGCGCTGAACAACATCGGTCAGGGCGTCGTCATCGTCAATGCGAAGCGGCAGATCATTTTCTGCAACGATCGCTATCTGGACATTTACGGTTTGACACGGACCGATATCGCCGGTGTCGCAACCGGGCCGGAACTGATCGAGCTGCGGCGGTCGCGCGGCATGATCAATCTGACCGTCGATGAATTCCGCGAGAGCGCCCGCGCCGACTCCGGCTACATCTCTGATCTTCCGGACGGTCGCTCGGTCCTGGTCAGGCATCGCGCGCTCCCGAGCGGTGGCACCGTCTCGACTCATGACGACTGCAGCGAACGCATCGCCCTGTCGCGCGAGCTGGCCACCACGAAGCACTTTCTCGAAACGGTTATCGAGAACGTGCCGATCTGCATCGCCGCGAAAAGCATCGAGGACGGCCGTTACATTCTGGCCAATCGCGCCATCGAGAACTTTTGGCAGCGCAGCCGATCGCAAATTTTGGGCAAGCGGGCCGATGAGATTCTAACCGCAGAAAATGCGATGATCATCAAAGCGGCCGATCGCTCAGCCTTGGCCGCGCCAGAAGGCTGTGTCCACGACACGTTCGAGATCACGCGTGACGGCCGCCGCCGGACCGTGGCCAGCAACCGCGTGGTGGTGCGGGATCATGATGGGCATCCGACATTCCTGCTCGCGTTGTTCGAAGACG
>JAQGJY010000256.1 GCA_028290325.1 Tardiphaga sp. | reverse complement strand
GACGGCGCGTCCGGCTTCGACGAGTCGAGCGGATTGGTCCATCCGTTCATGCCGGCCAGATCCACGCCGAGCACGGCGATGGTGACGATAACCACCGCGCGGAAGATGAAGCGCAATACCGCGTCGTCGGGATTGTCCGCGAGCCACGCCTGCAAGCGTTGCGACAACGGTGGCCGTGGCGAGACGATCTGCTGTGGCATCGCGGTTACTTCGGATGCCGCGCCGACGACAACGGCGTCACGTTCTCGTCGCTGTCATTGCGGGCCGCAACAGGAGCGACGTCAACCGGCGTCACCGCCTCGCCTGGCACCTCACGCCGCGCGGTCTCCAGTTCGCGCGCCATGCGCAACGCGGCCAGCATGTCGCCGGCGGTGAGATCGACGCCACGCGCATCCGGCAGGCCTTCGCGCCGAATCGCGGCGTGGACCACGCACAGGATCAGCACGAGCACCGCCGGCATGAGATCAATCGAGATCGCGCCGGCCCAGCTTGGAATGAAATCGCCGGCGTAACGCAGCACGGCTTCGGCCGGCGACATCGACTGGAAGCGCGCCGGTTCGACGCGCGGCGTTTGCAGGAATTTATCGGCCGCCTCCGACAGCGTCGCGGCCTGCGCGGCGATCGCGCCCTCGACCTTGCCGACCACCGCGGATTGCCGCTCGGCAAGATCAAGGCTGCGGCCGCTCGCGGCCGGCGCAATGAATCCCGAACTCAACGACGCCGCCGCGCGCTTCACGGCCGGCGCAACGGACTGCTGTTGAAGATTGGCGATCACCCCCATCAGCGCGAGGGATTCGCTGGCGAAAGCATCACTCCGCGACGCGATCGGGCCACGATCCGAAATCAGGTTGCGCATCTTGGCGAGATGCTTGCCGCCTTCCTCGAATAAGGCTGTGACGCGCTTGCCGGAGGCCTGCACCTCCTGTCCGAGGCTATCGAGTTGTCCCGACATCTGCGTCATCAGCTGGACCACGGTGCCGGAGCCCGACGTGCCGGTCAGCGACCCCGTCCGCTCGGCATCGGCGAGCTTGGAAAAACGCGACGAGGCCATCTGGATGTCGGGCAACAGACTCTGCGCGGCGATGGCGTTGGTATTCGCGGTGTCGAGATCGCGCGTGTAGTTCTGCACGGTGATCGCGAGATGCTGCTGGATCGCGGCCGCGCCGGCGAGCGCCGAGGCGTTCAGCCAGGACGACATCGCGACGATCATCAGCGCGCCCAGCACCATGCAGCCGAACATCAGCGCGCGGCCGGTGCGGTCCACCACATGCGGCATGAATTTCAGCAGAAACACCCAGAAGGCGTAGATCCCGATCGATACCGCGACCGAGTAAATCACGGCGGCGAAAAATACCGTGGTCGGACTGCCGTTGAGCAATTCGCGGACGCCGAGATACGTATAGACGCCGGCAGCGACCGCGAGGATCGCCGTGGTGAGCTTGAGCATCACCTCCAGCTGCGCGACGCTTTTCGCGAGCTGGATCGACGGCGCGGCGCGAGGGGTCACATTCGAGGCAGACGACACCGGGGGTACGATCGGCTCAAGCGACATGGCGATCCTGTCGGGCAGCCGACAGGCCGCGCCTTCACGAGAGGGAATTGACGATCAGCCGCTTGACGCCCCATCAGCGGCTAAGTGTTTCTAATGTGTTAACAAATCTGGGCGGGATCATGTCGCGTGACTGGCGCGCGAACCATGCGCTGCTGCATTTGTGGCGGCAGCGACAATTTGCCATAAGGTGCCGACCTCAAGCTCGCGCACAGATGCCCTTCGCCCTCCCCGCCAATGCCGACGTGTTCAAGACCATCGAGACGCTGCTGATCGGCGCCATCGGCGGCTTGCTGTTCTATGGCGCCTCGCTGCCGGGTGGGCTGATTTCGGGCGCGATGATCGCGGTCGGCGCGGCCGGCATGCTTGGCCGCCCGGTCGGCCTGCCGCAGCCGCTTGCGCATATCATCCTGATGACGCTGGGCCTGTCACTGGGATCGATGGTGTCGCCGACCCTGGTAAAGAACCTCAGCGCCTATCCCGTGACCATCGCGCTGCTGGCCGCCGCGACGTTCTGCTCGACTTTCGGCTCCAGCCTTTACCTGCAGCGCGTCCATGGCTGGGATCGCACCTCGGCGCTGCTGGCGGGCAGCCCCGGCGCGCTGAGCCAGATCATCATGCTCGCGACCGAGCGCAACGCCGACGTGCCCGGCATCGCCGTCGTGCAGATCATGCGCGTCATCATCCTGACCGCCGCGATTCCCCTGCTGCTGGCGGCATTCGGGCTGGGCGGCCATGGCGGCATTCCCGATCGCGGGCCGCCGGCGACGCTGGTGGCGCTGGCCGAACTTGCCGCGGCGGGCATTCTCGTATCGCTGTTCTTCAAATGGGTGAATTTTCCGGCAAGCTGGATGTTCGGCGCGATGCTGGCGTCATCGCTGCTGCATGGCGCCGGCTTGATCGACGGCGGACTGCCGCAGTGGGCCTATCTGGCGGCGCTGATCGGCATCGGCACGCTGATCGGCTCGCGCTTCGGCAATATCTCACCGCGCGTGATTTTAGGCCACATCCGCGCCGGGCTCGGCTCCTTCGCCGTCGCCATTGTCATCTCGTCATTGTTCGTTGGCGCGATCGTGCTGACGCTGCAGGTGCGGCCGAGCGACGTCATCGTCGCCTTCGCGCCCGGCGCGATGGATGCGATGCTGGCGCTGGCGCTGACATTGCACATCGATCCGGTGTTCGTCGGCGCGCATCATCTGTCACGCTTTGTCTATGTCTCGATCGCGACGCCCGGCATCGTGCATTGGTTCGGCCGCGCCAAGGATGACATCGACGACTAATCCTTTCGGGCAACCGTCGCGACGCCCAAGCCGGCCAATGCGGCGATCAGCAACGAGATCAGCACATTATAACCGGCCAGCGACAGGCCGAGAAACCGCCATTGCACCTCGTCACAGCGAATCACCTTCACGCTGTCGAGCTGCTGAAGCAGATTGCCGGCCTTGGTGAGATCGACACCGCTGCCGCTGCAATCCGTCGGGCCGGTCCAGAATTGCCATTCGACGCCGGCGTGATAGCCGCCGAGCCAAGCATTGGCGACCATGGCCAGCAGCAGGATGACAAAACCGGCGATGACCACGTTGCGCGGGGCGTCGCGCGCGGCGACAAAGGCCAGCAAAAGCGCCAGCGGAATCGCCAGATAATAAGCGTAGCGCTGCTCCAGACATAACGGACATGGCCTGATATCGAGCACCAGTTCGAAAAACCAAGCTCCGGCGAGCGTCAGCGCCGCGACTGCCGCAATCGCCGAGGCGATCCGCGCGGCGGAA
>JAQGJY010000252.1 GCA_028290325.1 Tardiphaga sp. | reverse complement strand
GCACATAGCGCGTTTCGATGGGTGATTTACCTTTAACGAATCAGCAACTTGATTCACCTTCCCGGCCCTGGGGTCAATCTGGAGGCCGAGGATATGAACGTAATTGTTTTTGCGTCGCGAAAAGGTGGATCGGGGAAAAGTACCCTGACCGCACATCTTGCTGCACACGTCCACACAACGTCCAAGCCATGTCTGCTGATCGATGCGGATCCGCAGGGCTCGCTCACGCTCTGGCACAAACTGCGCGGCACCAACGAGCCGCAGTTGAAACCCGCCACCCGTTCGGTGGGCGAGATCGTCGCGCAGGCCAAGCGTGACGGTTACGAGTGGGTGTTCATTGATACGCCGCCGAATATGTCGCCTGTCGTGGAGGACGCCATCCGCAACGCCACGATGGTCATCATTCCGGCGCGGCCCGGCGTGTTCGACGTCAATGCCGTTCAGGAAACCATTCAGACCTGCCGCGCGGCGCGCAAGCCCTATGCGGTGGTGATGAACGGCGCGCCGGCGCTGCGCGATGAAAACGAAAGCCGGCTCGTGACCATCGCCCGCGCCGCGCTCGCCCAGTTCAAGGCGCCGGTGTGGAGCGGTCAGATCACCAATCGCGCCGACCTGCTGCTGGCGCTTGGTTCGGGCGAAGGTGCACGGGAATACGCATCGGAAGGCCGCGCCGCTTCCGAGATCAGCCGCCTCTGGGCCGCGATCGAACGCTCGGTGAAGGCCATTCGCGGCTCATCTTCCGCCAATGGCGCGATGCACAAACAGGCTGCGTAAGCGCGGCTTGAATGTCTCTTATGTCTTGGCTGACAGAAAAACGCGCGAGTAACCGCGCGTTTTTTGCTGTGCGCCTTCGACCGGCATCACCGCTCCGCGCTGCCGGTGGTGGTGCTCGATATGTCTTCGCATCTGTTCGGCGAACAGATCGTCGAGTCCGTCGTCTCGAACTGGATCGCCGATGTTGGGGCGCGCTGGCGATGACGCTGTCGTCGGTCAGCGTGATCGCCAATGCCTTGCGCCTGTCGCGCGCAAGGCTTGACTGAGCGGCGCGCTCAGGCGCTCGCCGCCACCGCGCGATAATCCGCGGCGCCGGCACCGATGCCGGCACCGGCCCCGGCCGGGGTGATCGGCAGCCCGCCATCGGAATATTCGTTCAGCTTGTTGCGCAGCGTGCGGATCGAGATGCCGAGAATGTTCGCCGCATGGGTGCGGTTGCCGAGGCAATGCTTCAGCGTTTCCAGGATCAGGTCGCGTTCGACATCGGCGACGGTGCGGCCGACCAAGGCGCGTGTGACCTGTTCGGCGGCGAAGGTCGCGTGCGCCACGGCCGGCGCGGTCTTGGCGAGATCGAGCCGATCGCCGTCCGGCGTCAGGATCGCATCCGCACCGATTTCGTCGCCGACGGCCATCAGCACGGCGCGATGGATCGTGTTCTCGAGTTCGCGGACGTTGCCCTGCCAACGGTTGGTCGTCAGCACGCGACGCGCCTCGGCCGAGATCGGGCGCAATGGGACGCCGTTGGCGTCGGCATATTTGCGCGCGAAGTGCGACGCCAGTTCGGTGATGTCAGCGGGCCGATCGCGCAAAGCCGGAATCTTGAGATTCACGACGTTGAGGCGGAACAGCAGATCTTCGCGGAACGTGCCTTCGCGGACCGCCTCCGCCAGGTTGCGGTTCGAGGTCGCGATGATGCGGATATCCACCGGCACCGGGCGGGTGCCGCCAACGCGATCGATGACGCGTTCCTGAATGGCGCGCAGCAATTTCGATTGCAGCCGCACATCCATCTCGGAAATTTCGTCGAGCAGCAAGGTGCCGCCGGTGGCTTCCTCGAATTTGCCGATGCGGCGTGCGATCGCGCCGGTGAACGCCCCTTTCTCGTGGCCGAACAGTTCGGATTCGAGAAGGTGTTCGGGGATCGCGGCGCAGTTGATCGAGATAAACGGCTTCTTGGCGCGGTGCGAGCGGCTGTGGACGTGGCGCGCCAGCACTTCCTTGCCGGTGCCGCTTTCGCCCGTGATCATGACGGAGGCGTCCGAGCCGGCGATCTGCTGCGCCAGCTTGATGACTTTCGCCATCGCTTCGTCACGATAGATCAGGTCGCGCGTGTCATTGGCGACGGCGGCGAGCACCGCCGCGATCAATTCGGGATCGGGCGGAAGAGGGATGTATTCTTTCGCGCCGGCATGGATCGCCGCCACCGCCGCGCGGGCGTCGCTGGTGATGCCGCAGGCGACGATCGGCACGTGAATGTGCTCGGCTTCCAGCCGCATCACGAGGTCGCGAATATCGAGCGCGACATCGACCAGCAGCAGGTCCGCGCCTTTGCCGCCGCGCAGCACGCGCATGGCCTGATCGTGATCCTCGGCATGAATGACGGACGCGCCGTTATCCATTGCGATCTTGGTGGCGGTGGTGAGTTGACCCTTGAGGGTGCCAACGATGAGAAGCCGCATGTCTTGCTCCTGTTATCCGGTATCGCCTGCGCTTAATCGCGCTCGGCTTTGATGATTTCGGTCATGGTGACGCCGAGCTTGTCCTCGACGAGGACGACCTCGCCGCGCGCGACCAGACGGTTGTTGACGTAGATGTCGATCGCTTCGCCAACGCGGCGGTCGAGCTCGAGCACGCTGCCCGGTCCGAGCTTCAGCAATTCGCCGACATCCATCTTGGAGCGGCCGAGCACGGCCGAGATCTGCACCGGCACGTCGAACACCGCTTCGAGATCGGCCGCGATGCGTGACACCGCCTCGGTCGTGTCCTGGCCGAAATCGTCCGGCAGCCCGGTCGGCAGGCCGTTCAGATCGGGCAACGGCATGTGGGTGTCTATGCTCATGATGATATCCTCAGGCCGGATTGCGGGACGCCATATAGCGCCCGACGAGTTCGTCGATTTTGGCTTCGGTCGCGGCGCGATCGAGCACGACCCCGCCATCGGCCCATTCGATCTTGCAGTCGCCGCCGCAGATGTCGGGCTCGGCGAGAATCACGAGACGACCCTGAAAGCCGCTCTGCTTGGCGAGTTTCTCGATTTCGACGCGGCCGACGTCATACAGCGCGTCGTTGAGGCGGACGACCAGATGTGGCGTCGCGACGAGATGGCGGAAGCAATCGCTGACCAGTGCCGTGACGGCGGCGAGCGGTTCACCGTCGAGCAACGCGCCGGTCAGTTTGCGCGCGACGGCGACGGCGACCTCGACGGCCTCGGTCTCCATACGGGTTTCGACGCCGGCGAAGCGGGCGGCGATCAGATTGATCGCGTCGCCGATATCGCCGAGCGCCTGGGCGGTATGGCGATCATTGGCGACCATGGCCTCGCGCTGCGCGGCCTCGAAACCGATGCGATAGCCGTGCGCTTCGGCGGCGGCGATCTGGGCGGCGGTTTCGGTCGCGGTCGGCGCGCGCTCGCGCGCGCTGTCCGGCGCGGAAAAATCAAGATCGAACAGGAATTTGGCGGGCGCCCCCATCAGTACACCAGCTCGTCGTCGGCTTTGTTCTTCGACAGCATGATCTCACCCTTGGCGGCGAGATCCTTGGCGAGATTGACCATCTGCGCCTGCGCTTCGTCGACGTCGCGCAGCCGCACCGGGCCCATCGCCGCCATGTCGTCGGTCAGCATCTTGGCGGCGCGCGTCGACATGTTGCCGAGGAAGAAGGCGCGAACCTCTTCGTTCGCGCTCTTCAGCGCGATCCCCAATTTGTCCTTGTCGACGCTTCGCATCAGCGTCTGGATCGAGCCGGCATCGAGCTTGATGAGGTCGTCGAAGGTGAACATCAGCGATTTGATGCGCTCGGCCGCCTCGCGGTCCTCTTCTTCGAGCGAGGTGATGAAGCGGGTCTCGGTCTGCCGATCGAAGTTATTGAAGATTTCGGCCATGACCTCATGCGCGTCGCGGCGGCGGGTCTGCGACAGGTTGGACATGAATTCGGTGCGAAGCGTCTGTTCGACGCGCTCGATCACTTCCTTCTGCACCGCTTCCATCTTCAGCATGCGGCCGATGACGTCGAGCGCCATATCCTCGGGCAGGATCGCCAGCACGCGCGCGGCGTGTTCCGGCTTCAGCTTCGACAGCACGACCGCGGTGGTCTGCGGATATTCGTTCTTCAGATAGTTCGCGAGAACCTCTTCCTGCACGTTGGACAGCTTTTCCCACATGTTGCGGCCGGTCGGGCCGCGAATTTCGTCCATGATCCCGTTGACGCGGTCGGCCGGCAGATATTGCTGCAACAGCCGCAGCGTGGCGTCGAAATTGCCCATCAGCGCGCCGGATGCCGACATCCGCGACACGAATTCGAGCAGCAGATCTTCGACGACGTCGGCCTCCACGGTCCCGAGGGTGGCCATCGATTGCGACAGCTCACGGACTTCGTCTTCTTCGAGCAGCGCCCAGACCTTGCCGCCATATTGTTCGCCGAGCGCGAGCATCAGCACGGCGGCGCGCTTCGGTCCGCTCATCGGCTTGCCTTTGGGCCGGTTGCCTTGACGGGTCGCAAGCTCCGCGATCGCGGCGGCGGCATCTTGCTGGGATGTTGTCTGGGGAACGGTCATGTCAGCTCACGGGCTCGGAGAGCCATTGACGAATAATCGAAGCGGTTTCGGTCGGGTTGGCGTCGGCAAGTTCGCCGACGCGGTGCACGGCCTGAGCGTTGAGCTGGCCTTGCACCTGCGCGACGTTGATCATCTGACCATGACCATGGCCGGACGGGACGAGGGTCTGGCCGGGCGCGGTGATTGCGGTCCCGGCGGCGTCGGTCAACGCCGGTACGGCGCCGGCATGGCCGAGCGCCACCAGCGGCTGCTCGGACGCGAGGACCCGCTTCATCAGCGGCCGGATCACCATGAACAGCACGACGAGGCCGAGCAGCAGCATCACGCCCAATTCGATGCCGTACATGATGTCGTCCTTGTTGAATTGAAGCATGCCGAACAAGCCGGCCTGATGCTCGGGCAACGGCACCACGGTCGGGGCTTCGGCGAATTTCAGATTGACGACCTCGACCTGATCGCCGCGCTTCTGATCGAAGCCGATCGCCGAGCGAACCAGCGCCGCGATGCGGTCGATCTGGTCTTTGGTGCGCTCCTGATAGATCGTTTCGCCTTTTTCATTCTTGGCGTAGATGCCATCGACCAACACCGCCACCGAGATCCGGTTGACGCGGCCGGCCTCGGTGACTTCCGTCTTGGTGGTGCGGGAGATTTCGTAGTTGTTGGTCTCCTCGCTCTTCTTGCTCTGGTCGCGCGCCGTCGCGCCGGCACCGCCGGCCGCGCCCGGCAGTTCGTTGGCGACCGTGACCTGGCCGTCCTTGCTGTCGGCGGTGGCGGAGGATTCCTCACGGCTCTGGCTGGACCGCAGCACGCGGCCTTCCGGATCGTAGCGATCGGAAGTTTGGGTCACTTTATTGTAGTCGAAATCGGCGGAGAGCTGGACGCGGGCGCGGCCGACACCGACCACGGAGGAAACGATGGCCTCGACCTGATTGCGCATTCGCTTCTCGAAAGCGGCGCGGCGCTCGTCGCCATTGCCGCCTTCGGCCGAATTCTCACCGGCGCCGTCCGCGAGCAACTGGCCGGCTTCATCGACGATCGAGACGCGCTGCGGCTTGAGGCCATTGACGGCGGAGGCGACGACGTGGCGGATGGCGCGGACCTGCTGCGGGTCGAGGGTGCCGCGAACGCGGACCACGATCGAGGCCGACGGCTCCGGCGTTTCGCGCGAGAACAGCGGCCGTTCCGGCAGCACCAGATGGACACGGGCGGCCTGAATGCGATCGATGGCGCGAATGGTGCGGGCCAGTTCGCCTTCCAGCGCGCGCAGGTGGTTGATGTTCTGGACGAAGCTGGTGGTGCCGAGCGCGTCGGATTTGTCGAAGATCTCGTAGCCGACGCCGCCGCCCTTCGGCAGGCCGGATTCCGCGAGCTTCATGCGAAGCCGCGTGACCTTGTCTTTCGGCACCATGATGACGGCGCCTTCGTTGCGCAGCTCGAAGGGAATCGCCTGACGCTCGAGATCCTTGATGATCCCGGAGGAGTCCTCGCTGGAGAGATCGGTAAACAACGTCGTCATCTGCGGTGCGGTGGCGCGCATGATGACGAAACCAAAGAAGCCGATCAGCGTCGCGGTGACGGCGACCATCGCCATCACGCGCGATGCGCCCAATCCCTTGAGGAAACTTGCCAGACCCTGCAACGCACCAGCCCCGTCAGATTCGGCTCCCGAATGCGGGTGACGCCGACTGGGCAGAATTTGCCTAGGGATGGTTTCGATATCGTTAATTTTGGTTAACGGTGGAAAGAATTATCAAGCACGACAAAAACCGGCGATCCCCTGGGACAGCCGGTTGTCGTGAATTCGGATTAATCAGAATTAACGGCGCGTTAACGCGCCGGGCCTAAAGCAACGGGGCCGCCGTTGTTTACTGGCGATATTGCTGGATGCGCGTGGTGCGAAGCCCCGCGAGGCCATGCTGGTCGATCGAGAACTGCCACGAGAGGAATTCGTCCACCGTCAACGTATAGCGGCTGCACGCTTCCTCCAGCGACAGAAGCCCACCGCGAACAGCGGCGACGACCTCAGCCTTGCGGCGGATCACCCAGCGTTTGGTGCCGGGCGCGGGAAGATCTGCGATCGTCAACGGACTGCCGTCAGGCCCGATGACGTATTTTACCCTCGGGCGATGGGGTTCTGTCATGGCGTACTCACAAACTCAACAACCACTGTACTTACTGGAAATGACCTTACGCGCCCCGGCTTAAAATTTGCCTAAGCGCAACCGCGCAATACGATTCTCCTTGAAATCGCTTTTATCGGGACGGGAACGCGGGCCTGGTCGCGGGCGAAACAGGCGTCGCGATGCGGTGGCGATGTCTTGTCAGACGTCCAGCCGGACGCATCGGGCGATAGGGCGAACCGCGTCGTCCGGCTGCGGCGCCGCCGCCGGGTGCTTCCGTGCGCTTGCCTGAGAAACGGCGTTAGCCGACGATGCCCTTGATGTCGTTGACCGTGTAGGTCTTGCCGCCGATCGACAGCAAAGGCGGCGTTTGCGTCAGATCGACTGAACTGATGACGCCTTGCACCTGCGTGCTGACGCCGACCGTGTTGCCGGAAGCATCCTTGGCCGTCGCGGTCATCGTATATTGGCCGGCCGGCCATTGCGTGCCGCCAGTGCCCTTGCCGTCCCAGACAAACGCCTGATTGCTGCCCGCCGTCACCGCGTAGCTGCCGGTGAAAACATTCTGGCCGCTGGCGCTGGCGATCGTCACATCGACGGTGGAGTCTTTCTTGACGCCGAGATTCCAGGTCGCGGAGTTGTTGGACAACGTCGCGGTCGCGCCTTCAACGATGGCCGTGCGGCCGACGAAGCCGATCGCCTCGGTTGATTGCGCGGTCTTCTGCAATGACACCAGGCTGGCCAACTGGTCATTCGACTTCAGCTGTTGCTCGACTTGCGCGAATTGCACGAGTTGTTGCGTGAACTGATTGGTGTCGAGCGGGTCGAGCGGGTTTTGATTCTGCAACTGGGTCGTCAGCAGCGTCAGAAACGTTTGGAAGTTGCCCGCCAGCGTTGCCCCCGTCGCCGGGGTGCCGCCGGTTGCCGGCAGCGGGGTGGTCCCGGAAACGACGGTGGGCGCAACGTTCGCGACTGTAGCCATGGCGTGCTCCTTAAACCTTGATATCGACGCCGCTGCTGGATGACAGCAGTCGGCCGTAGCTGCGTCCCGCCATCACGACGGGGGGAAGTTCGTCCTCGGCGACGATCAGCCGCTGCGAGGGTCGGCCGCCGGAATCCCGCGCGCCGTTCTGATTGTTCTGTCCGGTCAGCGATTGATCGCTGAGGCTGAACTGAAGGCCCTTGTCCGAGGTCTGCAAGCCGGCATCATTGAGCGCGCGCTGCAATTGAGGCGCGTCCTGCCTGAGCATTGCCAAGGTTTCCGGCTTCTCGACCGTCAGATGCGACGTGACATTGCCGTTGCGATCGACATCGAGCCGGACGTCGATACGGCCGAGTTCGGCCGGATCGAGGCGGATGTCGAAGCTGGTTTTGCCGCCGGCGGCGGTAGCCGCGATCTGCATCGCCAGCGCGTTCAGCGGCACGGGTGCGGTCTGCGACGCGACAACGGTGAATTGCGGAGCGGCGGCGGGCGTCGTTGTCGTGGGCGCGGCGTGTTGCACCGGCGTGAACGTCGGTGCCGCCGCATCCGACGCGTTGGCCTGTACTGAAGCGGCATGGCGTTCGTGCGCCGCAGGCGCGACCACGGTTTCGCCAGCCGCGGCGTCACTCTTCGCAGGCGCGGCGCCAGCCGCCGCCGCGGCGTGCGGCGCAGCCGACGTAGCGCCCGGCTGGGAAGCCGGCGCTATCGGGCCGCCCGATACCGCATCGACGACTTTCGCATCGCCCTTGGCGACGTCCGTGGATTCGGCCCCGGTCGACGCGGTTGCGAATTTGGTCGGCTTTGCTGGTGCATTGACGGCGGCCGCGATCGCGGGATCGGCGGCGACGGCCGTCGTCTCGGCGGATGTCTTCGCGTCCGGCGTTGCCGCCGGCGTCGTAACGGCCTTGCCTGACGTGGCCGCGTCGATGGTCGAAGCACTGGTTGCCAACGC
>JAQGJY010000208.1 GCA_028290325.1 Tardiphaga sp. | reverse complement strand
TGTCCAGCTTTGCCGCGTCGAGATGTTTGGTGACGTTGGGATCGGCTGCCAGCACGTCGCGCAGATGAGCTTTGTCCGCGACGGCCTTTTGGCTGGCGGCCTCGATCAGATGATGCGCGGCGGATTTGCCGATCTTTTCGGCCAACGCCATCGTCACGGCTTCGGCCATGACGAGACCGCGCGTTGCATCGAGATTCGCGGCCATGCGTGGCGCATCGACCTCGAGCCCTTCGGCGAGATCGACGATGGCGGCCAGCGCGCCCGATGTCACGAGCAGCAATGTCGGCAGCGTCGGCCACTCGGCGTGCCATGGTCCGGCGCTGCGTTCGTGCTCCTGAACTTGCGCGGCGAGCATGGTCGCGGCGAGTTGCGGCGCCATCGTCGCGGCCGCCAGCGCCGCCGCGCAGGCGACCGGATTGCGTTTGTGCGGCATGGTCGAGGAGCCGCCGCGCCCGGCGCCTGATGGCTCGAACGCCTCGCCGACATCGGTCTGCATCAACAACGACACGTCCCGCGCGATCTTGCCGCAGGTGCCGGTGAGGATCGCCAGCACCGATGCAATCTCGGCGACGCGGTCGCGATGGGTATGCCACGGCGCGTCCGGCAGCGGCAGCCGCAAAATCTCGGCGAGCCGCATGGAGACGTTCAATCCGTCGGCGCCGAGCGCGGCCAGCGTGCCGGCCGCGCCGCCGAATTGCAGCGCCAACGCTTCGCGTTTCAACCGAAGCAAACGCTCGCGCGAGCGATGCAACGCGGCGGCATATTCGGCGAGCTTGAGCCCGAACGGCATCGGCAGCGCGTGCTGCAACCATGTCCGCGCGACGACGGGGGTCTGACGATGCGCCCGTGCCAGCGTCGCGAATCCGGCGATCGCGCGCTTGCCATCGCCGATCAGCGCGTCGATCGCGGCGGCCAGCATCAGCATCGTCGCGCTGTCGATGATGTCCTGACTGGTCGCACCCCAATGCACGTAGCGCGCGGCGTCGGGATTGGTTGTCGCGACCTGCGCCGTCAGTGCCTTGACCAAGGGAATCGCCAGATTGCCCGCGCGGGTCGCGGCCTCGGCCAACGCCGCGATGTCATAAAGCGACGCCCTGCAAGCCGCCGCGATCGGGGCGACGGCGGTCGCTGGAATGACGCCGACATCGGCCTCGGCCCGCGCCAGAGCCGCTTCGACATCGAGCATGAATTGCAGATAGGCGGCGTCGTCGCACAGCGCGCGCATCGCGGGGCTCGACAGCATCGGCGCATATAACGATGACAGACTTGTGCTCATGATTCCCGCGACCCTAGCCAAAACATCGCGGCCGCGCCAACCCTGGCTCCGCTGCATTGCAAAACGGTCCCCTGGCAAGAGGCTTTTGCAATCCGGCGCGGTGTGCATTACTTGGACTCGTTCAAAACGCCATCGTATCAGATGGCTTGTCTTGCGGGAGATCGATCATGGCCATGACAATGAGCGGCGAAGTTCAGCTTGCCGCGCCGCGCGAAGCCGTCTGGGCCAAGCTCAATGATCCCGCCGTGCTGAAAGCCTGCATTCCCGGCTGCGAGGAGCTCGAGGCGACCGAGGATGGCGGCTTTCGCGCCGTCGCCAAGATGAAAGTCGGGCCGGTGTCGGCGCGCTTCAAGGGCAAGGTGACGTTGAGCGATCTGGATCCGCCGAACGGCTACAAGATTTCCGGCGAAGGCGAGGGCGGCGTCGCCGGCTTCGCCAAAGGCGGCGCGGTCGTCGGCCTCACGGAGCAGGATGGCGGTACGCTGCTCACCTATAATGTCGAGGCGCAGATCGGCGGCAAGCTCGCCCAGCTCGGCCAGCGCCTCATCAACGGTTCGGCGAAAAAACTCGCCGATGAGTTTTTTTCCAATTTCGCCAAGGCGGTTCAGGGCTGATTTCGCGGGTCTCGCATGCGCGGCGAGGTTCGCCGCGCCGGTTGCCCTAGGCCGCGCTGGACCATATTATGCATTTGGAATGATTTTAAATGACTGTGCGCCACGCAATGGCGGTGCAGGGAAGAGAGTGCTTATGGCCAAAGTCTCCATGATCGTAAACGGCACGCCAGCGACGGGCAACATCGATCCACGCACGCTGCTGGTGCAATTCCTACGCGAGAATCTCCGCCTGACCGGCACCCATGTCGGCTGCGACACCTCGCAATGCGGAGCCTGCGTCGTGCATCTCGACGGCAAGGCCGTGAAGGCCTGCACCGTGCTCGCCGTGATGGCTGACGGACACGAGGTCACGACCATCGAGGGCCTCGCCGCCGACGGCGCGCCGCTGCACCCGATGCAGGAGGCCTTCCGCGAGCATCACGGCCTGCAATGCGGCTTCTGCACGCCGGGCATGATCATGACGGCCGTCGATCTGGTGAACCGCAAGGGCCACGAACTGAGCGACCCGGTGATTCGCGAGGAGCTGGAAGGCAATCTGTGCCGCTGCACCGGCTATCAAAATATCGTGCTGTCGATCGCCGCCGGCGCCAAGGCGATGGCGACTTAGATTCGGCAACCTGATAAGCGAACTCAAAATCTCGCCTGACGTTGCCGTCGCAGAGGATTTTCCATGTACGATTTCATATATCATCGCCCCGGCACGGTCCGGCAGGCCGCCAATCTCTTCGCCAAGAACGCGGACGCCAAATTGATCGCCGGCGGCCACACGCTGGTGCCGGTGATGAAGCAGCGCCTCGCCGCGCCGCCGCATCTGGTCGACCTGTCGCATATCGAAGGTCTCGACGGCATCGAACTGAAGGGCCGCAACCTGGTGATCGGCGCGCTGGCGAAGCACAACGACGTCGCCACCTCGTCCACGGTCGCGGAAGCCATTCCGGCGCTGGCCGAACTCGCCGCGCTGATCGGCGATCCCGCCGTTCGCCATAAAGGCACGATCGGCGGTTCGCTCGCCAACAACGACCCGACCGCCGATTATCCGGCGGCCTGCCTCGCGCTCGGGGCCACGATCGTCACCAACAAGCGCAAGCTGAAACCGGAAGAGTTCTTTCAGGGCCTGTTCACGACGGCTTTGGAAGCCGACGAGATCATCACCAAAGTATCGTTCCCGATTCCGCGCAAGGCGGCTTACGTCAAATTCCGCAATCAGGCATCGCGTTACGCGCTGGTCGGCGTGTTCGTCGCCCGGCTGCCGTCCGGCGTTCGCGTCACGGTGACGGGCGCGGGCGGCGACGGCGTGTTTCGCGTCGCCGCGTTCGAGGACGCGTTGCAGAAGCGCTTCGCGTCGAAGGCGATTGACGGCCTCGCGGTCTCGCCCGACGGCCTCAACAGCGATCTGCACGGCAGCGCGGAATATCGCGCCCATCTGATCGGCGTGCTGGCGAAGCGCGCGGTCGATGCCGCGAACGCCCGGGCGTGAGTTTGCCCGCCAAGATTCCGGTCTCGGTCGATGAGACGCTGACGCTGTTGTCGTCGCACGGCTATCTCGCCGAGCGATCGCTGGCGACGGTTTTGTTTCTGTCGCTGCGCATGGGCCGGCCGCTCTTTCTCGAGGGCGAGGCCGGTGTCGGCAAGACCGAGATCGCCAAGGTACTGTCGGCCGCGCTGGGTCGGAAACTGATCCGCTTGCAATGCTATGAAGGCCTCGATGTGTCGTCGGCGGTCTATGAGTGGAATAGCGCATCGCAAATGATCGCGATCCGGCTGGCCGAAGCCGCCGGCGATACCGATCGCGATACGCTGGTGAGCGACATCTTCGCCGAGCGTTATCTCATCAAGCGGCCGCTGCTGCAGGCGCTGGAGCCCGATGCCGCCGGCGCGCCGATCCTGTTGATCGACGAACTCGATCGCGCCGACGAAGCCTTCGAGGCGTATCTATTGGAGATTCTCAGCGACTTTCAGGTGACGATTCCCGAGTTTGGCACCGTGAAGGCGCCGTCGCCGCCGATCGTCATCGTGACGTCGAACCGCACCCGCGAAATTCACGACGCGCTGAAGCGGCGCTGTCTGTATCACTGGGTCGATTATCCGAACGCCGAGCGTGAATTGGCGATCGTCAAATCGCGCGTGCCCGGCATCTCGGCGAAGTTGTCGCAGCAGGTGGTGACGTTCGTGCAGGCGTTGCGCGATCAGGATTTCTACAAGTCGCCGGGCGTCGCCGAAACGCTCGACTGGGCGACCGCGCTGACCGAACTCGATGCGCGCGCGCTGACGCCGCAGGTGGTCGGCGATACGCTCGGCGCCTTGCTGAAATATCAGGACGATATTGCGAAGATGCAGGGCGATGCCTTGCAGAAGGTGCTGAAAGACGCGACGGCGGAGTAACGGCGTCTGGCCACGGAGGCTGTGACAGTGATGGCGCGCTCCCTCTTCCGGCTCTCGCGGGGAGGCCGCGGCGGTTGTGTGAATGCGGCTGACTATGCTTTGCAGGACGTGACGATGAGGCTTTCCGCGCGTATCGATGCCGTTGGTTTGTTGGGCCGTCCCATGGAATGGGCCGACCCCGGCCCCAGCCGTTTCGCGCAAGCGGCAGAGGGGGCAGGCCAATGCGATCGCATCGCCCCGGTTGCTAGAGCGCAGCCATGACCGACATCGATCACCTCAATCCGCCGACCGGCATGATGGCCGATAATGTGACCGGCTTCGCCCGCGCGTTGCGCGGGGCGGGGTTGCCGGTCGGGCCGGGCGCCGTGATCGACGCGATGGCGGCGTTGCAGGCGATCGAGATCGGTCGGCGTGGCGACGTGTTCGCGACATTGCAAGCGGTCTTCGTCAAGCGCCGCGAACATGCGCTGATCTTCGCGCAGGCTTTCGATCTGTTCTTCCGCGCCGCCGAGGACTGGAAGCACATGCTGGATTCGGTGCCGCTGCCGGATCACGCCAAGAAAAAACCGCCGCCGGCCTCGCGCCGGGTGCAGGAGGCGATGGCGCAGCCGCAGATCTCGGAGGCGCCGCAGCGCGAGCAGCAGCAAGACATCCGCCTCGCGGTGTCGGATCGCGAAATCCTGCAGAAAAAAGATTTCGCGCAGATGAGCGCGGCCGAGATCGCCGATGTGACGCGGGCGATCGCCACTATGCGCCTGCCGCAGGCCGCGTTGCGGACACGGCGGTTTGAGCCCGACCCGCGCGGCCACAGGCTCGATCTGCGGCGCACGCTCCGCACCAGCTTGCGCACCGGCGGCGAAATCATCGACGTCAAACGGCTTGGCACCATCGTAAAGCCCGCGCCGATCGTGGCGCTGCTCGATATCTCCGGCTCGATGAGCGAATATACCCGGCTGTTTTTGCATTTTCTTCACGCCATCACGGATGCGCGCAAGCGCGTCTCGGTGTTTCTGTTCGGCACCCGGCTCAGCAATGTGACGCGGGCGTTGCGCGCGCGCGACCCGGACGAGGCGCTGGCGAGCTGCACGTCGAGTGTCGAGGATTGGGCCGGCGGCACCCGCATCTCGGCGTCGCTGCACAGCTTCAACAAGCAATGGGGCCGGCGCGTGCTCGGCCAGGGCGCGATCGTGTTGCTGATCTCCGACGGGCTGGAGCGCGAGGCCGATGACAAGCTCGCGTTCGAGATGGATCGGCTGCATCGCTCGTGCCGCCGGCTGATCTGGCTCAATCCGTTGTTGCGCTATGGCGGCTTCGAGGCCAAGGCGCAGGGCATCAAAATGATGTTGCCGCATGTTGACGAATTCCGTCCGGTACATAATTTGAGTTCCATGGACGCGCTGATCGACGCATTATCGTCCGCGCCGCCGGCGCTTTCGCGCGGTGCCTTCCGCCCCGCCGCTTGAACCTGAATCGAGACCGCCATGCTCAATCGCGATGAGGATATTCTCAAAGCCGCCGCGGATTGGCAGGCCGCCGGTCGCGGCGTCGCGCTGGCCACCGTGGTCGAGACCTGGGGCTCGGCGCCGCGCCCGGCCGGCTCAAGCCTCGTCATCAACGAGGACGGCACATTTCTGGGCTCGGTTTCCGGCGGCTGCGTCGAAGGCGCGGTGGTCACGGAGGCGCTGGACGTGATCGCGTCCGGCACGCCGAAGATGCTGGAATTCGGCGTCGCCGACGAGACGGCGTGGAATGTCGGGTTATCCTGCGGCGGCACGATCCGCGTCTATGTCGAGAAGGTCATGTCGTGAAATTGCAAACGCTGGCGCTGTTGAATGCCGAGCGCGCCGCGCGGCGCGCTGTCGTCGTCGTCACCGACGTCGCCTCGGGCGAGCAACGGCTGGTCAAGGCTGCCGAGATCGCCAGCGATCCACTGCATGCCGCATTGGCCAAGCAACTGCGCATGGGCAAGAGCGCAATGATCGAAGCGGACGGTCACCGGCTGTTTCTCAACGTGCATGCGCCGACCGCGCGGCTCGTCATCATCGGCGCCGTGCACATCAGTCAGGCGCTCGCGCCGATGGCGCGGGCGCTGGATTACGACGTGACGGTGATTGATCCGCGCACCGCCTTTGCCAGCCCTGAACGGTTTCCGGATGTGCCGCTGATCGCCGAGTGGCCCGAGGTCGCGTTGCCGCCGCTGAACGTCGATGCCTACACGGCCTTCGTCGCGGTGACGCATGATCCGAAGATCGACGATCCGGCGCTGCTGCACGCGTTTGAACGCGCGTGTTTCTACATCGGTGCGCTCGGCTCGCGAAAGACGCATGCCAAGCGCGGCGAGCGTCTCAAGGCGATGGGCGCGTCCGATGCCGATATCGCGCGGATCCGCGCGCCGATCGGATTGAACATCGGGGCGGTGTCGCCGTCCGAAATCGCGGTCTCGATCATGGCTGAAATCACCGCGACGTTGCGGATGCCGAAAGACCTGACAGCATGAAGTTCGGTCCTGCCGCGCCGGTAGATGCGCTTGGTGGCGTGACCGTGCACACGCTGCGGCAGGGCGCATTGGTGCTGAAGAAATGCACGACGATCGGTCCGTCGGAAGTCGCCGCCTTGACCCATGCCGGCGTGTCCGAGATCGTCGTCGTGCGCCTCGAGGACGGCGATGTCTCGGAAGACGTCGCCGCCACCAGCATCGCGCAGGCTGTGGCCGGCGACGGCGTCAGCGTCGAGCGCGCCTTCACCGGGCGCGCCAATCTGTTCGCCGCGCGGGCCGGCGTGTTGGTCGTCGATCGCGCCATTGTCGATCGCATCAACCGCGTCGACGAGGCGATGACTTTTGCAACCTTGAATCCGTTCAAGCCGGTCGTCGAAGGCGAGATGATCGCGACGGTCAAACTGATTCCGTTCGGCGTTGAAGCGCGGTTGCGCGACGCGGCGGTCGCGGCCGCCGGCCAAGACGCGTTGAGGATCGCGCCCTACGTCGTCTCGAACGTCGGCGTGGTCTCGACGATGTTGCCCGGCCTGTCGCCGAAGGTGATCGACAAGACCTTGCGCGTGACGGCCGAGCGGCTGGCGCCGACCGGCGCGACGATCATCGCCGAACGCCGCGTCGACCACGATGAGCACGCGCTGGCGAAAGCCATCCAGGAATTGCTGGCGCGTGGCGCCGAATTGGTGATCGTATTCGGCGCGTCGGCGATCGCGGATCGGCGCGACGTCATTCCTGCGGCAATTGAGCAAAGCGGCGGCGCGATCACGCATTTCGGGATGCCGGTCGATCCCGGCAACCTGCTGCTGATCGGGAACGTCAAAGGCGTGCCGGTACTCGGCGCGCCGGGCTGCGCGCGCTCGCCGGTCGAGAATGGTTTCGACTGGGTGCTGATGCGGCTGCTTGCCGGGATCGAGGTCACCCGCGACGATCTCACCGCGATGGGCGTCGGCGGCTTGCTGATGGAGATCGTGACGCGGCCGCAGCCACGCATTCCCGTCGCCGATCAAACCAGCAAGATCGCCGCCCTCGTGCTTGCCGCCGGTCGGGCGACGCGGATGGGCGGGCCGAACAAGCTGCTCGCCGAATTGAACGGCAAGCCGCTGGTGCGGATCGTCGTTGAACAGGCGCTGGCGTCGCAAGCGTCGTCGGTGACCGTGGTGACAGGCCATCAGGCGCGCGAGGTCGAAGCCGCCTTGCGGGGGCTGAACGTCAGCTTCGTGCACAATCCGCAATTTGCCGACGGATTGGCGACATCGGTGAAAGCGGGCATAGCCGCATTGCCGGACAACGCCGCGGGCGCATTGGTGTGCCTTGGGGACATGCCGCTGATCGACGCGAAACTGCTCGATCGGTTGATCGCGGCGTTCGCGCCGGAGCGCGGCGCGCTGATCACCGTGCCGGTCAATGAAGGCCGGCGCGGCAATCCAGTGCTGTGGTCGCGCAGATTTTTCGCGGAGTTGATGACCCTCGATGGTGATGTCGGCGCGCGGCATCTGATCGCCAAACACGCCGTGGCGGTCGCGGAAGTGCCGGTCGAGGGGCAGGGCGCATTCCTCGACATCGATACGCCACAGGCCCTGGCCGCCGCGCGTCGCGGTTAGCACGCGGCAGAAACCTGGCATTCATCACTTGATGGTAAATTCCTCCCGTTGACCTCGGGGGAGGGGCTTATGTCGATTTGCAACGTCGCGCGTTTCAACGCGGCTTTGATTTGTTTTGGTCTGTTGCTGTTGGCCACGTCGCCACTATCCGCCGCGGGCGCGTTCGCTATCGGCAAATGCGGCGCGTACGGTCAGGCCTTTGACTACAAGGGCGAATAGGCCGCTCGTGCCGCTGCATTGAAGCAATGTAAAGGGACGTGCGAGGCCGTCACTATGAAGCGCGCCTGCGCGGCGTTGTCCGTCGATATGAAAAATCCGTGCGGCCCGCATGGCTATGCGGTGGCGCCGAAGATTTCCAGTTCGCTGAACGCGGCGCTGAAGAAATGTTATGAGTTCGGGGGCAAGGATTGCGTGATCCGCGCCTGGGCATGCGACGCCAAGGGATAGGAGCTTTGTCATTCCGGGGGCGCACCCACCGTCGTGCGTATGCCGCGGAAATCGTCGCTACGGCATGATCGTCATCGGGTCGGAGTTGCGCAGCGTGATGCCGAAGCGACCGTAGGCGCCGCCGCGACCGAAGCTGTCGAACGCATAGCCGGCGGCCGTCGAAAATTCGTAGGGTCCGCTGCGCATGCCCGTGACATGCGCGCCGATGCGATATTGCTGGCTGAAGATGTCGCTGCTCGCGGAGATTTCCGGCCCGGTCCAGACGTTGAAAATCCGCACGCCGGTCGCGAGGCGGCCGAAAAACGACGCCTCGATCGTGGTCATCGACAGGTTCGCGGCGAGCATGACGGCATCGCGCGGCTCCCACCAAAAATTCGCCGACAGCCGCATGCCGAAATCCGACTGGACTCGCGTCGTCTTCCTGAACGGCAACGCGGCGCGCCCAAGAATTTCGACGCCGGCATAGGCGCTCAATTCGAAGCCGCTGCGGCTGATGCGGTAACCCGGCGTCAACGCCGCGCGCAGCGTGTGGCTGTAGAGCGTGGTTTTCGGCGTGCGAAAACTATCGAACCCGTCGGACGCAAACAACCGAAGCAGAAAGCCATCCCGGCCCGGCGAAGGCGACCACGCCGTGCCAACATATGTGCTGAAGCCATAACGCTGCATATCGATGCCGCCGAAATACAGCACTTGATCGAAGCTGTATCCGCCGCTCAGCCAGTCCAATGGCGCGTACGGGCTGGATCCTTCTTCCGATCCGTCGTCGTCGGTGAGGGGCCACAATCGGCCAAGGTCGAATTCGGCGTGGGCGATGGCTTGGCCGGCCAGCATCGCTCCCGCCAAGCACATCAGTTCGAATGCCTGACGCCACCCCACACGCACGAACGCGCTCCACGCGACCCGCAGCTCAACGAGACGGTATTAAGGTGCCGTTCACCGCTCGCGTCCAGAGCGTCCGGGAGAACAGGAATGGAACGTCGCGAAATAAATTCGGACTGATTTAAAGCCGGTCGATCAGCGCCATCGCGCCGGCGGGCGCGTTCACTTTGCCCTCGTGGATCAGGTAGCAGAACACGTCGCGCGGCTGCTTCTTGGCGGGTTTGTCGCCGACCATCGGCAGATCGTCGGGCGCGGCGCCCGTGGCCCACAGCGCGAGCCGCTTGGCCCAGGCGTCGAGCACCTTCGGCGGATAGCAGGTCTTGACCTCGTCGCTGCCGGTCTGCAATCGCGCATAGACGAAGTCCGACGTGACGTCGGCGATCGCGGGATAGGTCGCATGTTCGGCATAGACGACGGCGACATTGTGCTTGCGGAGCAAAGCAACGAATTCCGGCACGCAGAAACTGTCGTGGCGAACCTCGACGACATGGCGCAGCGTCAGGCCATCGCGTTGACGCGGCAGCAGCGCGAGGAAAGCGCCGAAATCATCCGGGTCGAACTTCTTGGTCGGCGCGAACTGCCACAGCACGGGCCCAAGCCGGTCGCCCATTTCCGTGACGCCGGAATCGTAGAACCGCGCGACCGACTCGCCGGCCTCGGCGAGCACCTTGCGATTGGTCGCGAAGCGCGGGCCCTTCACCGAAAAGACGAATCCGTCCGGCACCTCGCTGGCCCATTTGCGAAAACTCTCCGGCTTCTGCGAGCCGTAATAGGTGCCATTGATCTCGATCGCGGTCAGTTTGCTCGCCGCGTAGGACAGTTCCTTGGCCTGCGTGAGCTTCGCCGGATAGAACACGCCGCGCCATGGCGCAAAGGTCCAGCCGCCGATTCCGACATGGATTCGGCCTGATTTCGTTGGCTTTTTAGCCATTTTCGATGATTCCCTTGCGGAATGCGGTCCACTATACTATCTTGTTTTCAACGGCGACGTTGTTGTTCGAAAGAGCACCGGCGCTGGAACGGCCTCAGAATGATACGGTTGCACCGGATGTACGTGCGCCATGTTGTTCGGGGCCGTAGGCATGTCTGGGCCATGGTTTTGCTCGAACAATCCGGGTTTGCTTGAACTGTCCGGCTTGCGCCACCCGATCTCCGCCTCGAGGTCGGCCGGGTCACCTTGGCACGACGCGCTGGGGCGGATATAGGCTGCCGCCATGACCGACACCACCATCATGCCGCCGCAGGTTCGTCCGCGCGCCTCTCAGCCGCTGCAGCTCTCGGTCATCGTGCCGACCTTCAACGAGCGCGACAATGTCGCGACGTTGTTTCACCGCATCGACAAGGCGCTGCCCGGTGTGGTCTGGGAAGCCATCTTTGTCGACGACAATTCGCCCGACGGCACATGGGATGTGGTGCGGCAATTGTCGCATGACGATCCGCGCGCGCGCTGCGTTCGCCGCATCGGCCGGCGCGGGCTGTCCGGCGCATGTATCGAGGGCATCCTCGCGTCGAGCGCGCCCTGCGTCGCCGTGATCGACGCCGATTTGCAGCACGACGAAACCCAGCTCGCCAAGATGCTCGGCCTCATCGAGCGCGGCGAGGCCGAGCTCGTCGTCGGCAGTCGCTATGTCGAGGGCGGCAGCGCCGACAGTTTCAACAGACAGCGGCTCGGCGCCAGCCAATTCGCGACCGCGTTGGCGAAGCGCGCGCTCGGCGTCGCGATCGCCGATCCGATGAGCGGGTTCTTCATGATCCGCCGAGACAAGTTCGAGCAGATCGCGCCGCAACTCTCGATCCAAGGTTTCAAGATCCTGCTCGACATTGTCGCGACCGCGCGCGGCGAACTTCGCACCATCGAAATTCCTTACACCTTCGGCGCGCGCCTGCATGGCGAGAGCAAGCTCGACTCGATGGTGGCGCTGGATTTCCTCGGCCTGGTCCTGGCCAAGCTGACCAACGACACGGTGTCGCTGCGCTTTCTGCTGTTCGCGATGGTCGGCTCGATCGGCCTGATCGTGCATCTGGCGGCGCTCTATCTCGCGCTCGAAGCCTTCCACCTGGCTTTCGCGGAGGCGCAGGCGATTGGCGCGCTAACGGCGATGACCAGCAATTTCCTGCTGAACAATTTCCTGACCTATCGCGACCAACGCTTGAAGGGCTTCGGCATCCTGCGCGGATTGCTGCTGTTCTATCTGGTCTGCGGCGTCGGGTTGATGGCCAATGTCGGCGTGGCGTTCTCGGTTTACGATCAGGAGCCGATCTGGTGGCTGGCGGGGGCGGCGGGTGCGTTGATGGGCGTCGTCTGGAATTACGCGATGTCCGGCCTGTTCGTCTGGCGCAAACGCTGACCCAAACAATGCCAAATAACCCATGACCACAGGCGACGCGCGTCTGGTTCGCGGCACGGCGCAGATCATCGTCGGCCTCGTGCTGTTGCGGCTCGCGGCGGCGGCCTTCACGCCGCTGACCTTCGACGAAGCCTATTATTGGACGTGGTCGAAGGCCCTCGTCGGCGGCTATTACGATCATCCGCCGATGGTGGCATGGGTGATCCGCGCCGGCACGCTGATCGCCGGTGACACCGAGTTCGGCGTGCGGTTGGTCTCGGTGCTGCTGGCATTGCCGATGAGTTGGGCGGTCTATCGCGCCGCCGAATTGCTGTTCGGCGGTCGCCGCGTTGCCGCGACGGCGGCGATCTTGCTTAACGTCACGATGATCGTCGCCGCCGGCACGCTGATCGTGACGCCGGACGCGCCATTGATGGTCGCGTCGAGTTTCGTCCTGTTGGCGCTGGCCAAGGTGGCCGCATCCGGGCGCGGTGTCTGGTGGCTCGGCGTCGGCGTGGCGGTCGGTCTGGCGCTGCTGTCGAAATATACCGCGTTGTTGTTCGGGCCGGCGATCCTGATCTGGCTGATCGCCGTGCCGCGTCTGCGCCGCTGGCTGTTGTCGCCGTGGCCGTATCTCGGCGGCATTCTGGCGTTCGCGGTATTCGCCCCGGTGATCCTGTGGAATGCCGAGCATGAGTGGGTGTCGTTCATCAAGCAACTCGGCCGCGCGCGGATCGCAACGTTTCAGCTGTCCTACATTGCCGAATTGATCCCGACCCAGTTCGCCTTCGCGACACCCTTGGTGTTTGTGCTCGGTGTGATGGGACTCTACGCGTTGACTCGACGCGACACCGGGGCGCTGGCGGCCCGCGCGCTGATCCAGTCGATCATCTGGACCATCGTGACGTATTTCGCGTGGCATTCGCTGCATGCCCGCGTCGAGGCCAACTGGTTCAGCCCGATTTACCCGGCCTTCGCGATCGCCGGGGCGGTCGCCGCCGATCGCGCGCAATGGCGCGCGCGGCAGCAACGCATGGTGCGGTTCTCGCTGCGCTGGGCGGGGCCGGTCGGCGTGCTGATGTTCGTGGCGCTGATCGCGCAGGCGAACACGGGATGGCTGTCCGGCTATCGGCGCGACGCGACGGTGCGGAGCGTCGGCGTCGGCTGGCGCGCGCTCGCCCCGGAGATCGAGGCGGTCCGGCGCCGCACCGACGCGGTCTGCGTGCTGGCGTCGG
Source organism: Tardiphaga sp. (assembly GCA_028290325.1). GTDB lineage: Bacteria > Pseudomonadota > Alphaproteobacteria > Rhizobiales > Xanthobacteraceae > Tardiphaga. Next base: position 7,012 of record JAQGJY010000208.1, on the reverse strand, counting down.
ACTACGGCACGACGTCGTGGCTGATGTTCTATCTGCCGAAAGGCAGCTGCGTCGCGCAGCGCGGCGAGCGCTATCGCTGGAATTTCATGCCGCAGCCGGTCTTGCCGGCCGGCAAATTGCTGTACGTCGACGAGACGAAGCCGGAGGTCGAGGCCGAGCTGCGCGCGGCTTTCGCGACCGTGCAGAACGTCGCCCAGCTGCAACGCAAGCGCGGTCCGCTGGTGATCGAAACCCTCGATCTCACTCTGCTGGATGGCGCGAAGGCGGCGGTCTTCGACACGACCCCGGCGCCGGAGCTGGCGCGCTAGGCCGCCACCCGTTCCGCTCCCGCGCTCCGCCGCACCAGCAGCCACGCCAGTAGCATTGTCGGCACCAGAATCGCCAGCCCGAGGCTGGTGATCTGCAGTTGCGATATCGGCATGATGCCGCCGCCCGGTGTGGCGATCGTAAAGCCGCCGATGATGAGCAGGACGCGCAGCGGCCACTCCATCATGCCCGCCCGACGGAGATCGCCGATATAGGCCTGATAGCCCTGAATGCCGCCGCAGATGAAGATGATCCCGAAACAGGCCAGGGCGGTGAGGCCGATCGCTTCCATATAGGGGCTGGTGCCCTGCAACAGCAGCGACGGGTTGAGCACGAAGAAGAACGGGATGAAGTAGATGATGCTGCCCACCCACATGCTCTCCCATCCCGTTTTCATCGCCGGTGCGCCGGCGATGCCCGCCGCCGCGAAGGAGGCGATGGCGACAGGCGGCGTGATCGCCGACAGCATACCCCAGTAGAAAATGAACATATGCACCGCCATGCGGTTGAGGCCGAGCTTCTCCAGCGCCGGTGCAACCAGGATGGCGAGGAAGATGTAGCAGGACGTCGTCGTCAGCCCGAGACCGAGCACCAGGCTGGTGATCGCGCACATGAGGAGCAACAGGAAGACGTCGCCGCCGGCGATGGCCAGCAGATCGTTGGCGAGGCTGGAGATCACCCCGGTCAGCGAGAACGCGCCGATCAGAAGACCGCAACCGGCGAGAATCGCGATCAGCTCGACGAAGGTCTTGCCGTTGAGTTCGAGGAAATACAGCCAGCGCTGGCCGCCCCAGTTCTTGCCGGGAATGAATTCGTTCAAGGCCGCGAGGATGCACATGCCCCACAGCACGCCGTTCTGCACATCGAACCAGGCCATCGCGAGCGTGGCCGCCAGCGCCGCCGCCAGCGCCAGGGTGTTGAGCGTCCGCCATTTCGCGGGGCCGGACCATTGATGCAGAATCACCAGCAGCGCGGATGCATAAAACGGCGCGTGGCTCTCGCGCTTGAAGTACAGCAGCATCACCACCAGCACGGCGATGACGAACAAATAGTACCAGCCGTCCTTGAAGGCATCCCAGAATTTCGGCAGCTCGGCGCGCGGAATGCCGACCAGCTTGTGGCGCGCGGCATAGGCATCGACCTGCGCGAACAGTCCGAAATAATACAGCACCGAGGGAATGGTGGCGGCGAGCGCGACATCCGCGTAGCCGACGTTGAGAAACTGCGCCATGACGAAAGCGGTCGCGCCGAGCACCGGCGGAGCCAGCACCGCGCCGGTCGAGGCGCAGGCCTCGATCGCGGCGGAATAAGACGGCGTGAATCCGGTCTTTTTCATCGCCGGGATGGTCATGGTGCCGGCGGTCAGCACGTTGCTGACGATACTGCCGCCCACGGTGCCGAGCAGCCCGGAGGCGAAGATACACACCTTGGCCGCGCCGCCGCGGAACGTGCCGCACATCGCAAACGCGATGTTGATGAAAAACTTGCCGGCCCCGGTCATCATCAGCGCCGTGCCGAACACCAGGAATCCGATCACCGTATCGGCGAAGGCCTGGATCGGAATGCCGAGCAGGCTCTCGCCTGACAACACATGATAGGCCGTGGTCTGTTCGAGCGTCGATTGCGTGCCACGGAACGGCCCGAGCCAGCGCGCATCGGCGAACAGCGGATACAGCGTGAACGGAAACACCGACAGCAGAAGACTCCAGCCGCCGGTGCGGCGCAGCGCTTCCATCAGCACGAACCACATCACGAGACCGGCCGCGATGATGTGAATCGGCGCGCCATCAAACTCCCAGCCGAACTGCGCCGCGTTGCGGATGTTCAGCATCAATATGATCGCGGACCCGAAGGTCGCGACAAACATCAGCACGTCATACCAGGGGATGCGATCGAGCGGCGCGTTCTTCGTGCCCGGAAAAATCAGGAACGTGAACGGCAGCATCAGCGCGATCAGAAGATAGAAGTACTCGGTATTGAGTTGCGTGTAATCGATGAAGAAGCGCAGCGAGAATTGCTGGTTGATGCAGAGAAAGATCGTCAGCGCGGTCGCGACGATCAGTGCCCAACGCCAGACATGTTGCAGCTTGCGGATCCGCGTGACCTCGGATTCCTGCAAATCAGCCGCGCCGGCGTCAGGATCGTGCGGGTCATGCGGATCGAGCCGCTCCTTGGCAATGGCGGCGGCCTCAGTGAGCGTGATCGGGCGACTCGGATCGTGTGGCGTGGCAGGCGACATCATGAATATCCGGACCGAGAGAGCAGTGGATGATGGAGTTTGTCACAAAGGCAGCGCCGTTTCGCCGCTCCGCCTGAGCGAGAGGGTGGACCTGATGAAGCCCGGGCCGGGTGAGTGGGTCTCGCGAACGATAGTTTGATTCCTCACCCGACGTTGCTTCGCGGCGTCGCCCTCAACCCGGCAAGCAATCGCTTTGCCTGAGGGAAAAGGACGCCGATCATGCAAGCTTCCTCTCAACAAGAAGCCTCAGTCTTCAAACCCGTTCGGCATGTTGGCCTTGGCGAGCGCGACCTTGCGCGCCTCCATCCAGCCTTTCAGCACGGCGGCATCGTCGCCGGCCGGATTGGTCTTGCGGTAATCCGCCCACGCCGCCATCAGCAATTCCTGACGCTTGAACAACGCGTCATTGTGGGCCTGGTCGGCATCGGTCCAGTTGCCGGCTTCCTTTAACGCCTTGACCGCGCCGGGATGAAACGGGACCACCCATTTCATCGTCTGGCGATCGACGGCCAGGCCGCGCGCGCCCGGCGCACCGTCTTTGTAGGAGTCATAGTTCACGACCATCGCCTTGGTCATCGCGTAGATGGTGTCGGCGGTCTGCGTGGCGTAGGTCACGAACACCGGGTAGGGATAGGTCGCCGACTGGATCGGCTTGTCCGCCGTGATGCCGACGCCGCAGGTGGCGACATGCGGCGTGAAGAACGCGCCGACTTTCTTGACGCGCTCCCACGCGGCTTTATCTTCATGCGGCATCGGCGGCCAGATGATGCCGCGCGGCGAGGTTTCGACTTCACGTGCCGGGCCGGTGATCGTCGTCGCGAAGGCGGCGTCGACGTCGTTATTGACCATGCCTTTCCACATCGCGCCGTAACTGGCGAACTCGACCGGCTTGACGTCGGCCTTGGTCAGGCCCGCATAGGCCAAGATCGCCAGCGCGTTCTGATTCAGGGCGGGCGATCCGACGACGAAGCCGACGCGCTTGCCGCGCAGATCCTTCAACTCCTTGACGCCGGTATCGGCGGCGACGCCAAGCGTGGCGCCGAAGCAATCGATGGCGCCGAGCAACAGCTGGACCGGCTGCGGGCCCCATTCCTTCGCGCCGAATTCGAACACGCCTTCTTGCGCGAAAAACGAGCCCGAGCCCATCGCCGAGGCGACCGCGCGGCCGGCGCGCAACGGTGCAAGACGGGCGACGTCATTGCCGGCCGGCAGCACGCGCACGTCGCTGCCGTATTTGTCCTTCATCATCTTGCCGACGGTGACCGCGATGTTGAAGCCGGCGCTGCCGGTGTCATAGGCGGTCAATGTCATCGACGCCGGCAGCTTGATGTCCTGCGCGCAGGCGGCCGGGATGGCGATAAGCGACGCGCCGATCGCGGCGGCTGATGTGAGTGCGAACAGGCGTTGCGCCATGATGGTCCCCCTCGGTGCGCCCGGGCTCCGGGCCGCGGATTTTATTGCGGGCTTGTCCCGCTCGCACTGACACTATCAGCCCCGGTCTGCGCAAGCTTTGTGGACCCTTTATGTATGGACAGATTGTCGCGGCTGAACGCCGGTTGCGACGTCGCTTAGGTTTCGATAATCGCGACCACCTGGCCTTCGGTGAGGACGTCGTCGAGCTTCACCAGAATCGATTTGATCTTGCCGTCGGCGGTGGCGTTGACGGGAATTTCCATCTTCATCGCTTCGACGAAGGCGATCTCGTCACCATCGGCGACGGCATCACCCGCATTGAGCGGAAGGGCGCATACGCGGCCGGCAACATCCGACACGATCTTGATCTCAGGCATCTGTTTTCCCCGGAATGCCGCCGCGCATTGGCGATGCCGGCCCGAACGGTCCGATCATGTCCATGCGATGTCTGGATGCGGGTGATGCACCCGGCGGCTTGCTGTTGTCGCAAAGGATTGCCTGATGTAGCTTATTCCGCAAGTGGAATTTTATTTCGCGCAGCGGAATACATTAGTCCGCATGACCGCGAGCTCGATCTCGCGGCGGATAAAGAAACCAACTGGGACGACGCTCATGGGACGACGCTCCGAACGTTTAAGTCGCGAGGGAATCATCGCCAGCGATCTGGCCGGCGAAGACGATGTCATTCAGGTGGTGTCGCGCGCGTTCGATGTGTTGCGTTGCTTCGAGGGCCACGACGCCCGGCTTGGCAATCTGGATATTTCGAGCCGCTGCGGGTTGCCGCGCTCGACGGTATCGCGACTGACGCACACGCTGACGCGCATGGGGCAGCTCGTCTATCTCCCGAACGATCAGAAATATCGCATCGGTCCCAGCGCGGTGGCGATGAGCGCGTCGCTGCTGCGCGGCCTGCAATTGCGCAAGCAAATTCGCATGCGTTTGCAGGAGGTGGCCGACGACGTGCCCGGCACGATCGGCTTTGTGGTGCCGGATCGCTTTCACCTGGTTTATCTTGAATACGCCCGTGCGCCGCATGCGATCGGCCTGCATTCGTCGACCGGGTCGCGGATCGCGATGACGCGCACCGCCGCGGGCCATGCCTATACAGCGGCGCTCGACGCGCCGATCGGCGACGCCTTGATGGCCGATATCGAGCGCGAGCTGCCAAAGGAAGCGCACATTCTGCGCGCGCGGCTGGCCGGCAATCGCATCGCCTTGCGCGACCATGGCTATGTCACCGCCTGCGGACTGTGGAGCCCGCACATCAACGGCATCGCGACGCCGCTCTGGTCGCCGCAATATCAAACCTATGTCGTCGTCACGATCGGCCTTCTCGCCGCGATGTATGATGACGCGCGCATGCAGCGTGAGGTCGCGCCGCGTCTGCTTGCTTTGGCTCACGAGATCCAGAGCCTGATCGAGAATGCCGAGGACGGCTTCTATGAGGCCGGCCGCGTCGCGGCGGCGCCCAGCGCGCCACCGCCAGCCTTTCAAAAAGAAACAACAAAATCAGTGGAGAAACGACATGAGCTGGCAGCCGGAATTGGACGAACTCGCGCGGCGCGAAGCCTTCGCGCACCAGATGGGGGGCGCGGATAAGGTCAAGCGCCAGCGCGATCAGGGTCGGCTCAACGTTCGCGAACGCATCGGCCAACTGGTCGATGACAAAAGCTTTCGCGAAATCGGCGCGGTGTCCGGCGTCGCCGAATACGATGCCGACAACGAATTGCAGATGCTGACGCCGGCCAACTGCGTGTTCGGCCGCGCCAAGATCGAGGGCCGCACGGTCGTCGTCGTCGGCGACGATTTCACGGTGCGTGGCGGTTCGGCCGATGCGTCGATTTCCGCGAAGCCGTTGATGGCCGAGCAGATGGCGCATGAGTTCCGGCTGCCGATCATCCGCGTGATCGAGGGCTCCGGCGGCGGCGGCTCGGTCAAGACCATCGAGACCAAGGGGGCGGCCAACCTGCCCGGCGGCATCGGCGGCACGCAATGGTACATGTACACGACGCTGAACATGGCGCATGTGCCGGTGGTCGGGCTTGGCCTCGGTTCGGTCGCGGGGCTTGGTGCGGCGCGCCTCGCCGCCAGCCATTATTCGGTGATGACGACCGGCTCCGCGATGTTCGTCGCCGGTCCGCCGGTGGTCGCCCGTCTCGGTCAGGATCTCACCAAGCAAGAGCTTGGTGGCGCGGACATCCAGACTCGCGCCGGCGGCGTCGATCATGCCGTGGAGACTGAAGAAGAAGCCTTCGCGTGCGCGCGAAAGTTTCTGTCCTATCTGCCGTCGTCGGTGTTCGACGTGCCGCCGACGCTCCCCTGCGATGACGATCCGGAGCGAACCGACGAGAAGCTGCTGAAGGCCGTGCCGCGCAATCGCCGGCAGGTTTACAAGATGCGCCCGATCATCGAGTCGGTGGTCGACAAAGGCTCATTCTTCGAGATGAGCGCGAATTTCGGCCGCTCCGTGATCGCCGGCTTCGCGCGCTTCGAGGGTCGCGCGGTGATGCTGCTGGCCAGCGATCCCTACCACTATGGCGGCTCGTGGACGGCGGAAGCCTGCGACAAGGTCATCCGCTTCGTCGATCTCGCGGAGACCTTCCATCTGCCGGTGGTCTATCTGATGGATTGCCCTGGCTTCATGATCGGCCTCGAGGCCGAGAAGGCGGCGACCATCCGCCACGGCGTCCGCGCGATGGCGGCCGTCAATCAATCGACGGTGCCATGGTGCACGATCATCATCCGCAACGCCTTCGGGGTCGCCGGCGTGGTGCATCAGCCGGCCGGGCGGGTATCGTTGCGTTACGCCTGGCCATCCGCCTATTGGGGATCGTTGCCGCTCGAAGGCGGCATCGAGGCGGCGTATCGCGCGGACATCGCGGCGGCCGACGATCCGGCCGCGGAGTTGAAGGCGATCGAGGATCGGCTCAACAAGCTGCGCTCGCCGTTCCGGTCGGCCGAGCGCTTCTGGGTCGAGGAAATCGTCGATCCGCGCAAGACGCGCTCGCTGATCTGCGATTTCGCGCGGCTCGCCGAACCGTTGCGGACGCCGGG
>JAQGJY010000198.1 GCA_028290325.1 Tardiphaga sp. | reverse complement strand
CATGAAACCGATGATGATTGCCGCGACGCTTGCCACTTTCGGCGCGTTGCATGGAGCGCAGGCACAGATACCGGCCTCGCAGCCGCTGCCGCAAATCATCACCGACGCCGTCGCCAAACAATTGGCGGCCAAGCCGGACGTCAAGCAGGACATCAAACCGGAACTGAAGCCGGACGGCAAACCCGAGGCCAAAGCGGAGGCCAAGCAAGACTTAAAAGCCTCGACGGCGGAGAGCCGCTCGACCGCCTTGCTGGCGACATCCAGCGAGCCGGTGTTTGACGAAGGCTCGGCGCGGCGCATGAAGGACGCCATCAAGCTTTATAAGGCGATCGCGGCGCGCGGCGGCTGGGGCGCCCTGCCGGCGGATGCGAAATTCGTGATCGGCGCCAGCAATCCCCATGACGAGGCCTTGCGCCGCCGATTGATCGCCAGCAGCGACCTCGCCGCGAGCGAGGCGACCGGCCCCTATAACGCGGAGCTGACCGCCGGCGTGAAACGTTTCCAGGCGCGGCATGGCCTGCCGACGACCGGCCTGGCGGCGTCGCGCACGCTCGCCACGCTCAACGTGCCGGTGGAAAAACGCATCGCGCAGCTGGAAGCCTCGTTGCAGCGGATCGAGTCGATCGGCTTCAAATTCGGTCCGCGTTACGTCGTCGTCAACCTGCCGGCGGCCTTCGCGGAAGCGATCGAGAACGACAAGGTGGTGCGGCGCTATCGCGTGATCGTCGGCAAGAGCGAGAAGCCGTCGCCGACCGTGACGTCCGAGATCGGCAACATCAACCTGAACCCGACCTGGACCGTGCCGGCCTCGATCACCAAGAACGAGATCGCCGCGCATATGCGAAAAGATCCCGGCTATCTCGCGCGCATGCACATGCAGGCGCTCGACGCCAAGGACAACCCGGTCGATCCGGCCAGCGTCGACTGGTCGGAAGGCAAGGTGCCGAATGTCATCGTGCGTCAGGAGCCCGGCGAGTGGAACGCGCTCGGACGGCTGAAGATCAACATGCCGAATTCCTACGCGGTCTATATGCACGACACCAACCAGCGCAATCTGTTCACCGACGACTATCGCTTCGATTCACATGGCTGCGTGCGCGTCGATAATGTCCGCGATCTGGCGGCATGGCTGATGCAGGAGACGCCGAACTGGAGCCGCGCCGAGATCGATGCGGCGATCGCGACCAACCAGCGGCAGGAGGTCAAGCTCGCGACCAAGGTGCCGGTGGCGTGGATTTATCTCACCGGCTGGATGGGCCGTGACCAGACCGTGCAATTCCGCAACGACGTCTATGACCAGGACACGCAATTGCTGGAAGCCTCGTCCGAGGTGCAGGACTTCTTCAAGCAGGCCAGCGACCGCAACGGCGACACCATCACGCGATAGGCGTCACGCCAAAGCGTCACGCGAAACGCATCAGGTCGGGCTGATGACCGGCAAACCGGTGTGACAAGATGGGTGATGAGGTGGTGTGATGAGGGTGGTGGGCGATCACGGGCTCGAACCGTGGACCTAGGGATTAAGAGTCCCGCGCTCTACCAACTGAGCTAATCGCCCGGAACCAATCCGGATGTCCCTCTCGGGTCGGCTGCATTTAGCAAAGCGAACCCGCGATGTCCAGACAACGCGACCGTTTTATTACAGCGATGATCGCGAGAGCCCCACGCGCAAAAGCCGCCGGATCCCCGGCGGCTCTGGTCGCGGCCCATGAGGCGACGCGCTTACAAACGCTCCGGCCCGGCGTCGCGGTTGCGCTCACGGCGCGGACCGCGATCATCGCGATCGTCGCCGCGGTCGAAGCGCTCCATGCCGCGCTCGCCGCCACGCTGCCAACCGCCGTGCCTGCCGCCGTGGCCGTCCATTCGGGTCAGCACGGCGAGGCGGCGCTTCTGGCTGTCGTCGAGGGTCTTGTAAAGCGGCTCAGCCGCGTCGGCGATCTTCTTCAACGCCGCCGCCGTCTCGCCCATGCGGTCGGCGCGTTCGCGAAGTCTCTCAACAGGGTTGCGCTGATCGTCGCGCTTGGCATCGCGATCGTCCTTGCGTGACTCCTGCCGATCGTCCTGGCGCTCATCTTTGCGGGCTTCCATGCGCGCATTGGCGCGGTCGATCCGCAGCTTGCCGAAATCGCGCACGGCGGCCTCCAGCGGCGGCCACATCTTGTCCTGCTCCGGAGTCAATTTCAGGCCGGCTTTCACGGCGGCGATCCGCGCATCCATGAACGCCGCGCGATCTTCCGGATTCATCCGCGCGTGATGATGCGGGCGGCCGGGGCCGTCGAAGCCGCGATGCTGGGCATAGACGGCGGTGGAGCCGGCGAGTGCGAGCACCGCGACGCTGGCGAGCAGGATCTTCTTCATGACGACCTCCGTTGAGTGGTCGCATCAAGATGGACGCGGCACGCGGCGCATTCAAATTAAAGCTTGGACAGAATGCGCGTTGTTACGAAAATGTAATGGCCGTCGTCATCCCGCGCCGCCAAACCCTTGGCGACGAACCCGGAATGACGACGCGCCGCTACAGCATCCCCAGCAGGCGCGGCAGGAACAGCGAAATCTCCGGCACGAAGGTGACGATGACGAGGAAGATCAGCATCGTCAGCAGCCAGGGCCATACCGCGATGGTCAATTCGGTGATGCCCATCTTGGCAATGCCGGAGGCGACGTAGAGATTGAGCCCGACCGGCGGATGGCACAT
>JAQGJY010000143.1 GCA_028290325.1 Tardiphaga sp. | reverse complement strand
GACATTGATCGTGTTTCGACTGGCGTGATCGGGCTTGATACGATTCTCGGCGGGGGCGTCTTCGAGGGCGGCATCTACATCATTCAGGGCGCGCCCGGCGCCGGCAAGACGATCCTTGGCAACCAGATATGTTTCTCGCAGGCGGCGCGCGGCCGCAACGCGCTGTATGTGACGCTGTTGGCGGAAAGTCATGCGCGCATGATGGGTCACATGCGAAGCATGGACTTTTTCGACGAAGCGGCGGTGCCGGATCGCATGTCCTATGTCGGTGCGTTCAAGATGCTGGAAGACGATGGCCTTCCAGGCTTGCTCGACGGCGTCCGCCGCGAAGTCCGCGCCCGACAGGCCCGCATCCTGGTGCTCGATGGGCTGATGACCTTGCATGACAAAGCCAAGTCCAGCCTCGAGTTGAAAAAGTTCATCCACGAATTGCAAACCCAGGCCGCGTTTTCGAATTGCACGATGTTCCTTCTCACCAGCGCGCTCAACGGACCGGAATTCTCACCCGAGCATACGATGGTCGATGGCGTGATCGAGCTGCAATGCTCCGAGCATGGCCGCCGCTCCGAGCGAGATTTGAAGGTGCACAAACTGCGTGGCAGCTGGTTCATGGGTGGCCGCCACGCTTATCGCATTTCAAGCGCCGGGCACACGGTCTACCCCCGTATCGAAGCGCTGTTGGAAACACCGAGCGTGTGGGATTCGGCCGATGGACCGGAAGTGACCACGGGCATTCCGGGCATCGACCGGATGCTTGGCGGCGGCGTCGATACCCATTCGGTGACGGTCGTGCTTGGCCCGTCCGGCAGCGGCAAGACGACGGCCGGCCTTCAGTTTTTGTGCGGTGGCGCGCCAGACCAGCCAGCGATGCTGTTCGGCTTCCACGAGAATCCGATGGCGCTCAAGGTCAAGGCCGAGGCGCTGAAGCTGTCGATGTCGTCGCGTGCCGATACGATCAATCTGATGTGGCGGCCGCAGACCGAAGCGATCCTCGACGAAGTGGCGACCGAATTGCTCGGCGCGATTCGTGACCGCGGCATCAAGCGACTGGTGATTGACGGCATCGAAGGTTTCTCCAAGCTGACCGACGAGAAGGCGCGGATCGGTTCTTTTTTGCTGGCGATGTGCAACGAGCTGCGGGCGCTCGGCGTTGCAACGCTGGTGACGGTCGAAACCGATCATGCGGGCATGACGCCGGGTCAACCGCTTGCAGGCATCAATCAAACGGGACTGTCGGCAGTGGCGGAAAACATCATCGCGCTGCAACTGGCAGCTCTCCGTTCGGAAAATCATCGGCTGATGACCATTCTCAAATCACGTGATCGCCGGGCTGATATGCATATGCGCCGGTTCGAGATCGTCGATGGCGGCATTGTGGTTGACGATGATTCGGTGCGGGCGGAGCAGATTTTGCGGGACATTTCGAACCAGTCTCCGCCGTCGTCGCTGTCGGGTCAGCGGCAATTGACCGGGCCGTGAGCGTGCCGACCGTCCTCATCGTCGAAGACGAATGGGCCATCGCCGACTGGCTTGAAGTCGTGCTGAGCGAGCTTGCCTTCAATGTGCTCACGGCGAGCAACGGACGAGAGGCCCTCGATATCTTGACGCGCCAAAAGCCTGATCTGGTCATCACCGATTTCATGATGCCGTTTCTCGACGGGGCCGGGCTGATCGCCGCGATGCAGGACGATCCGAAACTGCAGGACATTCCGATCATCGTGATGACCTCATTGCTCGAAGAGGCGTTGCGCGAGCGCGCTCGCGGTTATCGGTCGTATCTACGAAAACCGTTCCGTGAGGCCGATCTGGTGCGGATCATCGGCGAGCTTTTCCCCAAGACCTGACGTTGCGGAGCGGCCGGGTCACGCACGCGAGCACTTTTCCGTCGCCGGGCCGGCCCGCCGCGACACAAGCGATATCGCAATCGGCCGGCTCCGGACACGAACTTGCGTTCTTCGTTCGCGCGGCACCGTTGCGGAAATTGCCGTTTCACCGCGTCGGAAAACCAGCCTAGACTGATTCTAACGAGTCCGCGCACCCGGATCAGCGGAGGGCGCGGCCACAAGTCTGGTGAGGGCGCAATGGGTATCAATCAAGGTCCGATCAGTCTCGATCAAAAGTACACGCAGGGTTCCGGCCACGTCTTCATGACGGGCATTCAGGCGCTGGTGCGACTGCCGATGGCGCAGATCCGACGGGATCGCGCGGCGGGATTGAACACCGCCGGCTTCGTGAGCGGCTATCGCGGTTCGCCGCTCGGCGGCTACGACCAGCAATTGATGGCCGCGCGGGCCCATCTCGATCAATACAACGTCAAATTCCAGCCCGGGGTGAACGAGGATCTGGCGGCGACCGCGATCTGGGGCACCCAGCAACTCAATCTCTCGCCGGGCGCGCGGCATGACGGCGTGGTCAGCATCTGGTACGGCAAGGGCCCCGGCGTCGACCGCTGCGGCGATGTCTTTCGCCATGCCAATGCCGCGGGCTCTGCCAAGTTCGGCGGCGTGCTCTGCCTCGCCGGCGACGATCACGGCGCAAAATCCTCCACCGTGCCGCATCAGTCCGACCACGCGTTCATGGCGGCGTTGATGCCCTATCTCTATCCCTCGTCGATTCACGAGATTATCGAGATGGGCCTGCTCGGCATTGCGATGTCGCGCTATTCCGGTTGCTGGGTCGGCATGAAGGTCATCACCGAAACAGTCGAGACCACCGCCGAGATCAATCTGGCCGACGAGCTGAAAGAGTTCGTCATTCCGACCGATTTCGAAATGCCGCCGGATGGTCTCAATCTGCGCTGGCCGGACGATCGTTACGATCAGGATCGCCGCCTGCAAGATTACAAAGGCTTCGCCGCGATCGCCTTCGCGCGCGCCAACAAGGTCAACCGCGTCACGATGGACTCGCCGAACGCGCGCTTCGGGATCATGGCGTCCGGCAAGAGCTACGAAGACGTGCGGCAGGCGCTGCGTGAACTCGGTATCACCGAGGAGGTCGCCGCCAAAATCGGTCTGCGGCTCTACAAGGTCGGCATGCCGTGGCCGCTGGAGCCGGAAGGCGTGCGGCAATTCGCGGTCGGACTCGAAGAGATTTTTATCGTCGAGGAACGCCGCGAGATCGTCGAGAACCAGGTCAAACAGGAGCTGTTCAACTGGCGCGACGATGTGCGCCCGCGGATCATCGGGAAAATGGACGATCACGACAAGCGCTTCCTGCCATTCGCCACGGAGCTCAGCGTCGCGATGGTCGCGACCACGCTGACCGAGCGGCTGCTGCGCCTCGACCTCAATCCCGAGGTCGCTGACATGCTGCGCGCCAAGGCCGACTGGTTCAACGGCCGCCAGGCGACGCAGATGCAGGCCGTCGCCCCGATCACGCGGACGCCGTATTTCTGTTCGGGATGCCCGCACAATACGTCGACCAAGGTGCCCGAGGGCAGCCGCGCGCTGGCCGGCATCGGCTGTCATTTCATGTCGCTGTGGATGGATCGCTCGACCGAGACGTTCACACATATGGGCGGCGAGGGCGTGCCATGGATCGGCATCGCGCCGTTCACCGACGAAAAGCACATCTTCGCCAATCTCGGCGATGGCACCTACTTCCATTCCGGCACGTTGGCGATCCGCCAGTCGGTCGCGTCCGGCGCCAACATCACTTATAAAATCCTCTACAACGATGCGACGGCGATGACCGGCGGCCAGCACGTCGATGGCGAGTTGTCACCGCAGCAGGTCACGTTCCAACTGCACTCCGAAGGTATCCGCGACATCTATCTCGTGTCGGAAACGCCGGACGCCTATCCGTCGTCGGACATCGCGCCGGGGACCAAAGTCGCGCATCGCGATGCGCTCGATGCGGTGATGCGCGAATGCCGGGAGATCAAAGGCGCGTCGGCGATCGTCTTCGTGCAGACCTGCGCCGCCGAGAAGCGTCGCCGCCGCAAGCGCGGCACGCTGGAGGATCCGCAGCGTCGCGTCATCATCAATCCCGCCGTCTGCGAGGGCTGCGGCGATTGTTCGGTGCAGTCGAATTGCATCTCGGTCGAGCCACTCGAAACCGAGATGGGACGCAAGCGCGCCATCAACCAGTCGAGCTGCAACAAGGATTATTCCTGCCTTAAGGGATTCTGCCCGTCCTTCGTCACGATCGACGGCGGCCAGCTGAAGCGCAAGGCGCCGATCGTGATCGGCGATATCGGGGTATTGCCGGAGCCCGCCTCGCGGCCCTCGCTGGATCGACCTTACAACGTCGCGGTCGGCGGCGTCGGCGGCACCGGCGTTCTCACGATTGGCGCATTGCTCGGCATGGCCGCGCACATCGAAGGCAAGGCCAGCATGATCCTCGATATGTCGGGGCTGGCCCAAAAGGGCGGCGCCGTGCTCAGCCATGTGCGTTTGGCGCAAACGCCGGGGGAGGTGACGTGCTCGCGCATCGTCACCGGTACGGCTGACCTGTTGCTTGCGGCCGATGAAGTCGTGGCCATTGCCAAGGAAACGATCTCGCTGTGCGAGGCCGGGCGCACCCACGGCGTCATCAACACGCATCTGATTCCGATCGCCGACTTCATCCTGAACCGCGATTTCGATTTCCAGCGCAAGCGCGTCAACAACGTTCTCGAAGCGGCGCTTCGCAAGGAGTCGACCTTCCTCGATTTCACCAAGGCGGCCGAGGGTCTGCTCGGCGATTCGATCGCCACCAACATGATGATGATGGGTTATGCCTATCAGCAGGGCCTGCTGCCGGTGGCCAGTGAATCGATCGAGCAGGCGATCGAACTCAACGCCGTCTCCGTCAAGATGAACAAGCTGGCGTTTCAATTGGGCCGGCTTGCCGCCGCCGATCCGCAGCGCTTGGCCGCGATGCTGAAGGGCGCGGACGAAACCGTCGCGCCAAAGACGCTGGACCAGATGTCGCTCGACGAGGTGATCGCGCATCGCAGCGCGCATCTCACCGCCTACCAGAACAACAAGCTGGCCAAGCGCTACAAAGCGATGGTCGAACAGGTGCGGATGGCGGCGACGGCGGGCGGCTATGGCGATGCGTTGCCGCGCGCGGTCGCGATCAGCTACGCCAAGCTGCTCGCCTATAAAGACGAGTACGAGGTCGCGCGGCTTTATACCGACGGCCGCTTCGAGAAGCAGCTGCGCGAGCAGTTCGAAGGTGACTTCAAGTTCAACTTCAATCTGGCGCCGCCGATGCTGCCCGGCACCGATGCGATGGGGCGGCCGCGCAAGCGGCAGTTCGGACCCTGGATGCTGCCGGCGTTCCGGGTGCTGGCAAAGCTGCGCGCGTTGCGCGGCACGCCGTTCGACATGTTCGGCCACAGCGCCGACCGCAAGCTCGAACGCGATCTGATCGCCGGCTACGAGAAGGACGTCGCCACCGTGCTGAGTTTGCTGTCGGTGGAGACGCATGACATCGCGCTCGAATTGCTGGCGCTGCCGGATTCCATTCGTGGCTTCGGACCGGTCAAGGAAGCGTCTGTCGAGAAGGCGAAAGCGCGCTACGCGCAGCTCGCGCTCGATCTGGTCAACCCACCGCCGGCGCCCCGGCAATTGGCGGCGGAGTAGCTCGCCATAAGTGAGAGCCGTCATCATCCGCTTCGCGGGGATGACGGCTTTGTCTTGCTCGCATTCCGCCTTGTGAAATTGTCCGCTTGAACTCCGCGCTTGCCAAGCCTCTCCCGACAGGTCAAAAAACCATGTCAACAATAACGCCAGCGGAGAGCTGCATTGAGTATCAAAGGCAAGGCCTATATCGCCGGGATCTACGAACACCCGACGCGACACGCGCCCGATAAATCCCTCGCACAACTGCATGCCGAAGTCGCCAAAGGCGCGCTTGACGACGCCGGGCTGACGCATGCCGACGTCGATGGCTACTTCTGCGCGGGCGACTCGCCGGGCCTGTGGTCGATGGTCGATTACATGGGGCTGAAACCGCGCCACGTCGATTCCACCGAGACCGGCGGCTGCTCCTACATCATTCATCTCGGCCATGCCGCGCAGGCGATCGCCGCCGGCAAATGTTCGGTTGCCCTGATCACGCTGGCCGGCAAGCCGCGCACCTCGGTGATGCCGCCGCGCGGGTTCGGCGCAGAAATGGATTTCGAACTCGCTTATGGCGCCACCACCCACAACGCCTATGCGATGTGCGCGATGCGGCACATGCATGATTACGGCACGACGTCCGAGCAGCTGGCCTGGATCAAGGTCGCGGCGTCGCACCACGCGCAATACAACGAGCACGCGATGCTGCGCGATGTCGTGACGGTCGAGGATGTGCTGAACTCGCCGATGATTTCCGATCCATTGCATCGCATGGATTGCTGCGTCGTTTCGGACGGCGGCGGCGCGCTGATCGTGACCACGGCCGAAATCGCCAAAAGTTTGAAAAAGCCGCTGGTGCGATTGATCGGTCACGGCGAGGCCATGAAAGGCCCGCGCGGCGGCAAGGATCTCGAGTTGACGTATTCGGCCGGGGTCTGGTCGGGTCCGCGCGCGTTCGAGGAAGCGGGCATCACGCCGAAGGATATCAAATATGCCTCGATCTATGACAGCTTCACCATCACGGTGCTGATGCAGCTTGAAGATATCGGCTTCTGCAAAAAGGGCGAGGGCGGCAAGTTCGTCGCCGACGGCAATCTGATTTCCGGCGTCGGCAAGCTGCCGTTCAACACGGATGGCGGCGGGTTGTGCAGCAATCATCCGGTCAATCGCGGCGGCATGACGAAAATCCTCGAAGCTGTCCGCCAGTTGCGCGGCGAAGCCCACCCGAAGGTGCAAGTGCCGAATTGCGATCTCGCGATCGCGCATGGCACCGGCGGATTGCTCGGCGTGCGCCATGCCGCGTCGACGGCCATTCTGGAGCGCGTGTGATGAGCCAAGACACAAAGACCGAAGCGAAAAAATATCCGACGCCGCAGGGCAATCCGGAATCGCAACCGTTCTGGGATGCGGCCAAGGACGGCAAGTTCATGATCAAGCGCTGCAAGGCGTGTGGCGAGGCGCATTATTTTCCGCGCTCGATCTGTCCGCTGTGTTTCTCGGACGATACCGTGTGGGAAGAAAGCGCCGGCGAGGGCGAAATCTATACGTTCAGCCTGATGCGGAAATCGGCAACCGGTCCCTATGCGATCGGCTGGGTGACGCTCAAGGAAGGGCCGTCGCTGCAAACCAACTTCGTCGATTGCGATCTCAAGGCGCTCAAGATCGGCCAGAAGGTCAAGGTGGTGTTCAAGCCGACCGACGGCGCACCGTTGCCGTTCTTTACGCCGGTCTGATCGAGAGACGCAAAGCCCGTCATCCCGCGCAAGCGGAACCAGTATTCGCGCGCCTCCGCGTTGACTGGACTCCGCTTCGCCGGGGTGACGCGAATAGACGCGCGACGTTTAAGTCAACAATAAATAAGAACACGGGAGAAAACCAATGTCCGCTCGCTACGACGAACTGATGGCGCTGAAAAGCCTCGGTCAGACCTACGCCTACACCGATCGCGACGTCATGCTGTACGCTTACGGCATCGGCATGGGCGCGGACCCGATGGATGACAAGGAGCTCGCTTTCGTCAACGAGGCTTATTTTACGGCGCGTCCACTGAAGGTGGTGCCGACCTTTGCGTCGGTCGCGGCGTGGGGCGCGGGCCCCGGCGAGATGAAGCTGAATCGCCTGCTGGTGGTCGATGGCGAACGCGACATCACCTTTCACAAGCCGATGCCGGTGGCCGCGAACATCACGGCGGATTCCAGCGTGCTCGGCGTCTACGACAAGGGCGAGGACAAAGGCGTCGTCATCCGACACAAGACGGTGCTGAAGGATGAGAGCGGGGCGGAGCTGGCGACGCTCGTGGCGTCGCGGTTCGCGCGCGGCGATGGCGGCTTTGGCGGTCCGACCGAAGGTCAGCCGGAAGCGCATGCGATGCCGGCGCGGGCGCCCGACAAGACCGTCGATATCACGACGCGCCCCGATCAGGCGTTGGTCTATCGTCTGTGCGGCGATCGCAATCCGCTGCACAGCGATCCGGAATTCGCCAAGCGCGGCGGCTTCCCGAAGCCGATCCTGCATGGCATGTGCACATACGGCATCACCTGTCGCGGCGTGTTGCAGACCTATGCCGACTATGATCCGTCGGCGTTCAAGCAGCATGGCGTGCGGTTCTCGTCGCCGGTCTATCCAGGCGAGACGGTGTCGATGGATTTGTGGAAGGACGGCAATGTGGTGTCGTTCGAGGCCAAGGTGAAACAACGCGGCGTCACCGTCATCAAGAGCGGCCGCACGGTTCTGGCATAGGGAGCGCATCATGGGTCTGCTCGACGGCAAGGTTGCGATCATCACGGGCGCGGGCGGCGGGCTCGGCGAAGCCTATGCGAAACTGTTCGCGAAAGAAGGCGCGTCGATCGTCGTCAACGATCTCGGCGGCCCGCGCGACGGCTCGGGCTCCGACCAGGGCATGGCGCAAGCCGTCGTTGACGCGATCATCGCGGCCGGCGGCAAAGCCGTCGCCAATGCCGCGGACATCTCCACGGCGGCCGGCGGACAATCGGTGTTCGACGACGCCATCAAGCATTTCGGCCGCGCCGATATTCTCGTCAACAACGCCGGCATTCTGCTCGACCAGACCTTCGCGAAAGCCAACGAGGCCGACTGGGACAAGGTGATGAAGGTGCATCTGAAAGGCACCTTCTGCGTCAGTCAGCCGGTGTTCAAGTGGATGAAGGACAATGGCGGCGGCGTGATCGTCAACACGTCGTCGACGTCGGGCCTGATCGGCAATTTCGGCCAGAGCAATTACGGCGCGGCGAAAGGCGGCATCTGGGGCCTGTCCAACGTGCTGGCGATCGAGGGCCGCAAATACGGCATCCGGATCTGGACGCTGGCGCCGGGCGCGCTGACCCGCATGACGGCCGATCTGCCGCGCTATATTCAAAATCCCGGCGCGGCGCTTGGCCCGGATGGCATCGCGCCGGCGGTGCTGTACATGGTGTCGTCGCTGTCCGGCGATCAGACCGGCAAGACGCTGGGCGTCTCCGGCCCGCGCGGCGTGCGCGAGATGAAGATGATGGAGATGGACGGCTGGAAGCCGCCGGGCGATGGCTGGTCCGCCGAGGACATCGTCAAACACGCCGACGCGATTTTCTTTTCTGACGCGGACGTTAAGATGGGCGCACGCAGGTTCTGACCACACGCCCTTCCGAAGGATATCCGATGAAGCTCACCGCCCAAGCCGCCGGCACGTTTGCCATTGCGCCAACGCCGTTTCATGATGACGGCCGCATCGACGAGGCCTCGATCGACAAGCTGACGGACTTTTATGCCAGCATCGGCTGCGATGGAGTCACGGTGCTCGGCATTCTCGGCGAAGCGCCGAAGCTCGAGGCGCAGGAAGCCGAGGCGGTGGCGACGCGTTTCGTCAAGCGGGCCGGCGACAAGATGCAGATCATTGTCGGCGTCTCCGCGCCCGGCTTCGCCGCGATGCGATCACTGGCGCTGAAATCGATGGATGCTGGCGCGGCCGGCGTGATGATCGCGCCGCCGCCGAACCTGCGGACCGACGATCAGATCACCACCTATTTCAGACAGGCGATCGAGGCGATCGGCGACGACGTGCCGTGGGTGTTGCAGGATTATCCGTTGACGCTGACGGTGGTGATGACGCCGGCGGTCATTCGCAAGATCATCATGGATTCGAAATCCTGCGTGATGCTCAAGCATGAGGACTGGCCGGGACTGGAAAAGATCACAACGCTGCGCGGTTATCAGAAAGACGGCAGCCTGCGCGAGCTGTCGATCCTCACCGGCAATGGTGGACTGTTTCTCGACTTCGAGATGGAGCGTGGCGTCGACGGCGCGATGACCGGCTATGCCTTTCCGGAAATGCTGATCGACGTCGTCAACCTGTCGAAAGCCGGCAAGCGCGATGCGGCGCATGACCTGTTCGACGCGCATCTGCCGCTGATCCGCTACGAGCAGCAGCCCGGCGCGGGCCTCGCGGTCCGCAAATACGTGCTGCAAAAGCGCGGCGTGATCGCGTCGATGGCGCAGCGCAAGCCGGGCGCGACGATTTCCGCGATCGCCAAGGCCGAGGTCGATTATCTGCTGTCGCGGGTCGCACGCACCGACAGGCGGGCGGCGATTGGCAGTCGCGCCGACGCCGCGGAATAGGGGACATCATGGCGGCCGAACCCGGTATCGTGCGTCCCGCATCGACGATCATGCTGTTGCGAAAGGGTGAGATCAGCCCGATCGAGATTTTCATGATGGTGCGGCACTACCAGATCGAATTCGCGTCGGGCGCGCTGGTGTTTCCCGGCGGCAGTGTCGATCCCGGCGACCGCACCATCATCGCGACGCCCTCGCTTTATGCCGGCGTGGACGGCAGCGATGACGAGACGTTGGCGTTTCGCATTGCCGCGATCCGCGAAACCTTCGAGGAAAGTGGCATCTTGCTCGCGCGCGAGCGGGGCTCGCCTGATCTGATCGCGGCGTCGCGCGCGACGCTGATCGCGGACACGCATCGCGAGGCGCTGTGCAAGAACGAGATCAGCTTCGCGCGAATTCTTGAAGACAATCATCTCGTGCTGGCGCTGGATTTGCTGGTGCCTTACGCGCATTGGATCACGCCGGTCGGGATGCCGAAGCGCTTCGACACCTGGTTCTTTCTGGCGCAGGCGCCGCCGGAGCAACTGGGCGCGCATGACGGCCGTGAGTCGACCGACTCGATCTGGCTGTCGGCGCAGGATGCGCTCGACGGCGGCGTCAGCGGCCGCTTCACGCTGCCGTTTCCGACCACGCGCAACCTGATTCGTCTCGGCAAGCAACCTGATGTCGATGCCGCGCTCGCTGCCGCCCGCGCGATGGAGGTCGTGACCGTGATGCCGATCATGACCAAGGTCGGCGACAAGCGGCAATTGCGGATACCCGCCGCCGCTGGTTACGACGGCGAGTTGTTCGACGTGTAATCAAACCGTCATCCATCTCGCATGTGCTCGCTGGAGCCGTCATGCATCTCGCATCTGCACATGTATCTCGCGTATTGACGCTGCTCCTCGCTCAAGACTAGAATTTTTCTAGACCCGCAAGAGGTCTCGAGAATAAGTCCGGGGAGGACCGTATGATCCACGCTTTTGGTGTGTCCAAAATCGCGCGCGCGCATGCCGCCGCGCTCGCTGTGTCGCTTCTGATGAGCGGTGCCGCGTCGGCGCAGGACGCCAAGGGCTCGCCCGGGCATATCAAAGCAGTGACCAGCGCTGTGGATGGCGGGTCGATCAAGGCCAACAGCGCGGCGACGAAGGACTGGCCGAGCTACGGCCTCGATTATGCCGAGACACGCTTCAGCAAGCTCGGCCAGATCAACACCGACAACGTCAAGAATCTCGGTCTGATGTGGAGCTACGATCTCGAATCGGTGCGCGGCGTCGAGGCGACGCCGCTCGTGGTGGACGGTATCATGTATGTCACCGCGTCGTGGAGCGTGGTGCATGCCGTCGATGTTCGGACCGGCAAGCGGATCTGGAGCTTCGATCCCGAGGTCAAGAAAAGCGAGGGCTACAAAGGCTGTTGCGACGTCGTCAATCGCGGTGTGGCGCTGTGGAAGGGCAAGGTCTTCGTCGGCGCGTATGACGGCCGCCTGATCGCGCTCGATGCCGTGACCGGCAAGAAGGTGTGGGAAAAGGACACCATCACCGATCGCAAATATTCGTACACGATCACCGGCGCGCCGCGCGTCTTCAACGGCAAGGTCGTGATCGGCAATGGCGGCGCGGAATACGGCGCGCGCGGTTACGTCACCGCTTACGACGCCGAGACCGGCAATCAGGCGTGGCGCTGGTTCACCGTGCCGGGTGATCCGTCCAAGCCATTCGAGGACGAGTCGATGGCGGCGGCCGCCAAGACCTGGGATCCCGCCGGCAAGTGGTGGGAGAACGGCGGCGGCGGCACGGCGTGGGACAGCATCACCTTCGATCCCGACTTGAACATGGTCTATATCGGCACCGGCAACGGCTCGCCGTGGAATCGCAACATCCGCAGCCCGGCGGGTGGCGATAACCTGTATCTCGCATCGATCGTGGCGCTGAATGCCGAGACCGGAAAATATATCTGGCACTATCAGGAAACGCCCGGCGATAACTGGGACTACACCTCGACGCAGCCGATGATTCTGGCCGACATCAACGTCGCGGGCGCGCCGCGTAAGGTGGTGATGCACGCGCCGAAAAACGGCTTCTTCTATGTGATCGATCGCACGAACGGCAAATTCATCTCGGCGAACAATTACGTGCCGGTGAACTGGGCGACCGGTTATGGCGCCGATGGCCGGCCGATCGAGGTCGCCGCCGCGCGCTCGCCGGACAAGCCGTTCGACTCCATCCCGGGACCGTTCGGCGCGCATAACTGGCACCCGATGTCCTACAATCCGCAGACCGGGTTGGTCTATCTGCCGGCGCAGAATGTGCCGCTCAACCTCACCGGCGAAGCCGCCGCGAAGTTCAAGCAGAACGACAACGTGCCCGGCAAATTCGGGGGCACGACCGGCTGGAACGTCGGCTTCGCGCTGAATGCGACGCCGCCGGAAAGCAAGCCGTTCGGCCGTCTGCTGGCATGGGATCCGATCAAGCAGAAGGAAGCCTGGCGCGCGGAATACGTCGCCCCATGGAATGGCGGCACGCTGACCACGGCGGGTAATCTCGTCTTTCAAGGCTCGGCCGACGGACGCTTCATCGCCTACAACGCCGCCACCGGCGAGAAGCTCTGGGAAACCCCGACCGGCACAGGCGTCGTCGCGGCCCCCGCCACTTACGAGATCGATGGCGTGCAATACGTGTCGGTCGCGGTTGGCTGGGGCGGCGTCTTCGGCATCACTCAGCGCGTGACCGAGAATGAAGGTCCGGGTCGGGTCTATACGTTCGCGATCGGCGGCAAGGCGCCTTTCCCGGCGTTCACCAAATACCAGACCGAAGGGCTGTTGAAGGGCGTGAAGTATGATCCGGCGCATGTGCCGGAAGGCACCGCCCTCTATGTCGCCGCCTGCGCGACCTGCCACGGCGTGCCCGGCGTCGATCGCGGCGGCAACGTCCGCAATCTCGGTTACGTCTCGACCGAGACGATCGCCAACCTGAAGGACTTCGTCTTCAACGGTCCCTACATGAACAAGGGCATGCCTGATTTCACCGGCAAGCTTAAGGACGAGGATGTCGTGAAGATTCAGGCCTTCATTCAGGGCACCGCCGATGCGATCCGTCCGAAGTAAGTGATGCGGTCGGATTGAACGGCAGGGCCCGCTCGGATCATCCGCGCGGGCCTTTGGCTTTCGCGGCTGAGGCCGCCGTTTCCCAAACGGGGGAACTCCACGTATATTGACACGGCCTGGAGTTATCCCGCCGCCATGTCCACCGCCGTTGCGACGATCTATCAGAGGATGCGCGCATCCTCGTTGTCGATCGGCAAGCTGACCTTCAGCGGCTTCTCGCTGGTGCTTGCCGTCATCATCGCGACAAGCGCCGCCAGCGTCATCACCATCAGGCATCTCGATTCGACCTTCGCCGAATTGCGGAGTCTCCAGGATGTCGGCGAGGTCGCCGAACAGATCGATCGCCGGGTGAGCGAGCTGCGGCTGGCCGCGCGCGATTACGTGACCGATCCTGGCGCGCAATCGAACCGCGTCTGGGAGGCGCTGTCGACGCTGGCGATTCTACTCGACAGAACGCGCAACGATCTGAGCCCCGATCAGCGTCGAACCGTCGAGGATGCGAGCGCGCGGCTTGCCAATTATCGCGAGGGCGTCGCGCGCGTCAGCGCCTTGATCGATCGCCGCACCGAGCTGCTCGCGACTTTATCCGTGTTGCGCGGGCGTCTGGAAACCGCGGTCGGCCGCGCGCCGGAAAGCTTGCCGGCGCTCACGCTGCTTCGCGTTCAGAACCGGATCGCCGCGGCGTTGTTGGCGCGCGATCCGGCCGCCGCCGGTGCGGCGGCCGAGCAGGTCAAAAGCGCCGACATCCCGGACCCGGCGCTGCGTGCCGCGATCGACGACTATGCCGGCGGTGTCGTGGCTCTCACGCGCACCGAGACCGAGATCGCGGACATCGACCGCGATGTGCTCGGTGCGGAAGGCCGCTCGATCGGGCAGGTGACCGAATTGCTGCGCGAGGTGACCACCCAGCGTGGCCGGGTCGTCGCCAACAACTTCGCCGGCATCCTCGGCGACGCGCGGTGGCGCGCGGTGGTGCTCGGCATCGCGGGTGTTCTGATCGGGCTGTCCGCGGCCTTGTTCGTGGTGCGGCTGATCGTGAAACCGCTCAAGGCGATCGCGATCGCGATCCGATCGCTCGCCGGTGGCGCGCAGCAGACGTCGATCCCGGCGACCGAACTCGACAACGAGATCGGCGACATCGCCCGCGCGTCCGAGGTGTTTCGCCGGACCTTGGTCGATGCCGATGCCGCGCGCGAGGCCGCCGTCCGCGCGCTTGGCGAGCAACGGCTCGCCGAGGAAAGCTATCGCAAATTGTTCGAGGGCTCGGTCGACGGCATCTACGTCACGACACCGGCCGGCGCGTTGCTGAACGCCAATCCCGCGTTGGCGACCATGATGGGCTACGACTCGCCGCTTGAACTGATCCAGGGCGTGCGCGATATCGCCGGCACGATCTATGTCGATCCTAATGCGCGGGCTGAATATCAGGCGCGCATGGCGCGCGACGGCACGGTCCGCGAGTTCGAGTACCAGGTCCGCCAGCGTGACGGCACCATCTTGTGGCTTTCGGACAGCGCGACGGTGGTTCGCGACGACAGCGGCAAGGTGGTGCGCTACGAGGGCACGGTCCGCGACATCACCAATCAGAAGCGCGCGGAAGCGGCGGTGCGCGAAAGCCGGCGGCTGTTGCAGCAGGTGATCGACACCGTGCCGGCCGTCATCAACGTGAAGGACCCCGAGCTCCGCTACGTGTTGATGAACCGCTACATGGCAGGTATTTTTTCGATCGAACCGAACGATGCGATCGGCCGCACCACGAGCGAATTGATGTCGCGTTATGGCGCGGGGAAAACGGACGCCAACGACAAGCGCGTGTTGGAAAAAGGCAGCGAACTCGGATTCTACGAAGAGGAATACAAGGATTCCTCGGGCGCGATGCGGCAGTGGCTGGTCAACAAGCTGCCGTTGCGCGATGCCGATGGCAGGATCGATTACATCGTCACGGTGGCGCTCGATATCGGCGATCGCAAGCGCGGCGAGCAGGATATGCGCGAAGCCAAGGACGCGGCCGAAGCCGCGTTGCTCAACCTGCGCGACACGCAGAATTCCTTGATCGAGGCGGAGAAGCTCGCCGCCCTCGGCCGGCTTGTCGCGGGCGTCGCGCACGAAGTCAACAATCCCGTCGGCATCAGCCTCACGGTGGCGTCGTCGCTGGAGCGCAAGGTCGCGCTGTTCGCGACCGAGGTCGCGCGCGGCGATCTCCGGCGGTCGAGCCTGAACGAGTTCATCGCATCAAACCGCGACGCCGCGCAGCAACTGGTCGCCAATCTCAACCGCGCCGCCGAGTTGATCCAGTCGTTCAAGCAGGTCGCCGCCGACCGCAACTATTCGGATCAGCGCGTGTTCGACCTCGCCGATCTCACCGAGCAGGTTGTGATGAGTCTGAAGCCGGGGCTGCGCAAGCAGAATCTGGCGCTGGTCGTCGATTGCCAGCCGGGCCTGGTGATGAACAGTTACCCCGGCCCTTACGGCCAGGTGCTGACCAATCTGTTTCTCAACGCGGTGGCCCACGCATTTCCCGATGGCGGCGGCGGCACGGTGACGATCACCGCGACGGAGATGGGGCCACACAATGTCGAGATCGTTTTCGCCGACGACGGCTGCGGCATGAGCCCGGAGGTCAAGCGTCGCGCGTTTGATCCGTTCTTCACGACGCGGCGCGACAAGGGCGGCACCGGGCTCGGGCTGCATATCGCGTTCAACATCGTGACAAGCAAACTCGGTGGCCGCATCGCGCTATCATCGGAGCCGGGCGCGGGCACGCGGATCGCGATCCTGCTGCCGCGTAACGCGCCGCGCGAACAATCGGAATTGGGCTGAGCTTCGGTCTATTCCGCGTCGGCGAGGCGGCGCAATGTCGCGCGAAAGATCAGACTGGCTTTGCCGACCAGAGCCGTGCCGTTCATCGTCGCGGCGTTGTCCGTGAATGTGCCGGAGACCCCGATGCCGACCGGATCCTTGGTGTTACCGAACAGCGGGCTCTGCTCGGCGCTCCTGGTATGCTGCATGACCAGCACTTCGCCCTTGAAGCCGTCACCGACCGCTTTGTAATGACCGACGTAATACAAAAAGGCGTCGCCACCACGGATCTGGCCGTCGCGAAACACGACGACGCCGCTGCCACG
The DNA here is from genome assembly GCA_028290325.1 of Tardiphaga sp. Lineage (GTDB taxonomy): Bacteria > Pseudomonadota > Alphaproteobacteria > Rhizobiales > Xanthobacteraceae > Tardiphaga. The sequence continues at coordinate 3,182 of JAQGJY010000143.1, read as the reverse complement.
ACCGTCCCGGCCGTCGAGCAACGCGATATGGATTGAATAGAGCCCGTTTCGCATTTCGCCCTGCAACGATGAGCGCGTCCCGGCGGTTCATCGTATCCCCTCGGGCCATCATCGGGCGCGAAGCCGCCGCCGTCAATGCGTGTGTTGCACTGCGTTCACACCCGGGTCTTCCTTGACCCCGGTGGCTACGATCGTCAGTTCGCTGTCCGGTAAAGGGGTCTGCAAGCGCAGCGCGTGTGGCGTCGGCGCGGTCAGCCACGTCGTCCATTCGTCCTCGCGCAGGATGACCGGCATCGCCTTGGCGTGGACCGGGCCGACGATGGCGTTGGCGCTGGTCGTCAGGAACGCGAACAGGTGATGTTCGCCGACCACCGGATTGGCCTTGGTCCCGCGCGCGCCGGTCCATGGTCGCCAGATGCCGGCGAAGGCAAAGACAGGCCGCTCGTCATTCAACGCGAACCAATGCGCGACCTTGGGGGCCTTGTCGGTCCATTCGCAGAAGCTCGTCGCCGGCACCAGGCAACGGTGCTCTGGCGTGAACCAGGGCCGCCAGAACTGACTGCCGGCGTTGCGAATGTTGGTGACAGGCCGCGCCGCGGCGGTTGGCGGCGGCGGAAAGCCCCAGCGCATCATTCCCATCGCGGTGCGGCCGCCCCGCAAATGGATGACGGGCGCCATCGCATCGGGATAGATGCCGGGCAACGGCGGCAGATTGCCGGTCAGATCGTCCTCGACCTTAAACAATTGCCGCAGCGACGCCTGCGGGCGCGTCAGCGAATACAGATTGCACATCGACATCTTTCAAACGGACCGCCGGCGATCTTCGGATCGAATGGAGCGCGCCGTCAATCCGATGTGGTCGGTTTCCGCAATCAGATGTGGATGGAGAGGCCGTTATCGCAGTCGCACGATGAAATCGGTGCCGTCGCCGGTCTCGCCGGATGCCGAGATACCTTGATCCGACACGATCAGCGAGCTGCCGGTGGTCAGCGCATCGCCGAGCCGCGCCAGCACCTCGGCCGGAATGATCAGGCGATCCAGCGCATCGGAGGGGCTGGCGGGTGGCGGAGCCGGTTGGGTTGAGATCGCGCCGGCGGTCTGGCGACGTCGTGACAGCGTGGTTTCCTCGGCGCCGCGCGACCCAGCCGGAAGTGTCAACGCCGTCCACTGAACCGGCTTCGTCACATCCTTGTCGGCCCGCGCGGTGAAGACGTGCGTGCCAAGCGGCTGATCGCCGCTGATGGTGACGGAGACGTCAAACAACGGCGCGAAGTTCTGACGGACGTAGAGTTTGCCGTCCTTGCCGCTGACATAGATCGCGATCGGTCCGCCGCGTTTTGCGGCCGGTGCGGCGGCCGTCTCGGTCTGCGCGGGCTTGTCGGCGGCGGCTTTGTCGGCGACCGGTTTATCCGACACCGGCGCGGTATCGGTTGCGACCGCCGCCGCGTCCTTGGTTTCAACCACAGGGCTGGCGATCGCGGAGGCATCCGACACTGTGGCGCTCGGAATCGCGCCGCTGGCGTCGGCGGTCCTGGCTCCCGCGACGCTATTCTGGGGTGGCACGGGTTGCGCCGCCGCAACCAGCATCGGCGGCTTGATCGACACGAGCAGGGGATGCGTGAAGCTTGCCGGACTGATCTCGCCGGGCGTGATGACGACGCGGGCGCCCATCCGCGTCCAATTCCACATCTGCACGGCGAAGCCCATCGGCATCCGGACGCAACCGTGGGAGGCCGGATAACCGGGCAGTGCGCCGGCATGCATGGCGATGCCCGACCAGGTCAGGCGCTGCATGTAGGGCATCGGCGCACCGGAATAGATGTTCGAGCGATGCCATTTGTTCTTCTGGATCACCGAGAAGACGCCCGTCGGCGTCGAATGGCCCTTCATGCCACTCGATATCGGCGTCTCCGCGAAGACGCCGTTGGCGTCGTAGACCTTCATGGTCTGGCGTTCGAGCGAGATCGCGATCACCAGCGGGCCGGTTGGCTTGCCGGCTTTCCTGGCGGCTTGTTCGGCTTTCGCGGCCTCTTGCTTCGGCATCCGTGGCTGCCGCATCACCGGGCGCGGCTCGTAAAACGCGGGGCGGTCGTATCCGAACTCGCTGCCGGGCCAGTATAACGGCGTCGCGGCCTGGGCCGATACGCCGATGCAGGACAGGGCCCCTGACATCAGCGCCGCAATCGGATGGCAGGCAATTCGGAAACAGAGAATCATTGTCGGCCCATCAATCCCAGCTTCGCGGCGCCCTAACCGTCGCTATATCGGCGCTCGGTTGTCGCCCGCATTTCCGTCAAACCTATCAAGAAAGCCTGTCATTCGATTAACCAGGCCGCGCTGCGATGGCCCTTTCGCCGAAGCATCCGCGTTCCTACATCACGTTTTGCTGACCAGCTGGAGACCGGCATGACCCGCGCGCGCAGTTTGATGATTTTATTTTCGGTGTTCTGGATTGTCGCGGCGGCGCCGGCGCAGGCCGCGGACGAGCCGGATTTGATTTTCCGTCGCTCGACCGTATTCAAATGGCTAAGCCCGAACGACAAGCTTGCGACCTACGGCCTCGACGACCCTGAAGTGGAGGGTGTCGCGTGCCATTTCACCGTGCCTGAGAAGGGCGGCTACAAAGGCTGGTTGGGATTGGCGGAAGAGGTGTCGGACATCTCGCTGGCCTGCCGGCAGGTGGCGCCGATCCGCTTCAAGGCCACCAACAAGTTGGAGCAGGGCGACGATATGTTCCGGCAGCGTCGCTCGCTGTTCTTCAAGAAGATGCAGATCGTGCGCGGCTGCGATACCAAGCGAAACGTCCTGGTCTATATGGTCTATTCCGACCGCATCATCGAGGGCTCACCGAAGAACTCAACGTCGTCGGTGCCGGTCATGCCGTGGGGCGGGGCCGATCAGACGGTGCAGAAATGCGCGGATTTCTTCAAGGATTGATTTAGCGGCGCGGACCGTTAGCCGATCGGCGTATCGGTGGGCGCGCGCCTGCTCGGCGCGGTCAGCACGCGCGTGCCTAACGGGGATGACGGCCGCGAGGCGGGATCGCGATGGCCGATGAGGCGAACGAATTCTTGCGGGATGCAGGCGGTGCCACGCGACCAGTCCTGGCCCTGCTGGCACACCACACCGGGTGTGGATCGGGAACCCCCATCAGCGCCGTGAACCCGGGCGAGTTCGCCAAT
>JAQGJY010000011.1 GCA_028290325.1 Tardiphaga sp. | reverse complement strand
CTCGGCAAAAAGCTCGAAGCCGTCGTCGTCGATCCCGCCTCGAATTGGCCGCTGTTCGCCGAAAAAGCCCGCGAGCTGATTACCAAGGACAAGGTCTCCGTCGTGTTCGGCTGCTGGACCTCGGTGTCGCGCAAATCGGTGCTGCCGGTGTTCAAGGAATTGAACTCGATCCTGTTCTATCCCGTGCAGTACGAAGGGGAGGAGTCCGAGCGCAACGTGTTCTACACCGGCGCCGCGCCGAACCAGCAGGCGATCCCTGCCGTCGATTATCTCGCCAAGGAAGAGAAAGTTCAGCGTTGGGTCCTCGCCGGCACCGACTACGTCTATCCGCGCACGACCAACAAGATCCTCGAAGCCTATCTGAAGTCCAAGGGCGTCAAGGCCGAAGACATCATGATCAACTACACGCCGTTCGGTCACTCGGACTGGCAGACGATCGTCGCCGACATGAAGAAGTTCGGTTCGGCCGGCAAGAAAACCGCCGTCGTCTCCACGATCAACGGCGACGCCAACGTCCCGTTCTATAAGGAGCTGGGCAACCAGGGCATCAAGGCGACGGACATTCCGGTCGTCGCTTTCTCGGTGGGTGAGGAAGAACTCGCCGGCATCGATACCAAGCCGCTGCTCGGCCATCTCGCCGCCTGGAATTACTTCCAGTCGATCAAGGATCCGGAGAACGAGAAGTTCATCAAGTCCTGGCAGGCCTTCACCAAGAATCCGAAGCGCGTGACCAACGACCCGATGGAAGCCACTGTCATCGGCTTCAACATGTGGGTGAAGGCGGTCGAAAAGGCCGGCACCGTGGACGTCGACAAGGTGATCGATACCTTGCCCGGCACCAAGGCGGCCAACCTGACCGGCGGCACGTCCGAGATGCTCCCGAACCACCACATCACCAAGCCGGTGTTCATCGGCGAGATCAAGGGTGACGGCCAGTTCGACGTGGTCTTCAAGACCCCGGGGCTGGTGGCCGGCGACGCCTGGTCGAAGGAGCTCGACGGCTCCAAGGATCTGGTCGGCGACTGGGTGACGCTGAAATGCGGCAACTACAACACCGTCACCAAGAAATGCGGCGGTCAGGGCTCCTAGAGACCACAGGCTAGCATCGCCAGGAAACGCGGCGCTCCCTCTCCCCGCTGGGGAGAGGGCTGGGGCGAGGGGCTCGATCTTCCACGGAAGAGCCCCGCACCCGGCGCTTCGCGCCGACCTCTCTCCAGTGGGTAGAGAGGTGAAGGCCGCCGATGGCCCTCAATCACACTCTCTAGCTGAGGCTCGTCTCGTGCCCGATTTGCTTCGACGTTTGATTTTCGTTTTGCTGCTGACGTTTGTTTCCAGCGCGGCTCACGCCGGGCCGTTCGAGGACGCTGTCGCGCGACTCTCGACCGATTCCTTTTCCGATACCGAAGCCGCGATCGGCGCGCTCACCGCGTCGGGCAACGCCCAAGCATTGCCTATCATCGGCGCGCTGCAAGGCGGCCGGCTGCTCGCGGACTCGGCCAGCAAACAGCTCTTCATCAAATCGCCGGACGGCAAGTTCACCGACGCCGCGACAGGCGCGTCCGTCGCGAGCGCGCCAACTTCCGCGACCGTCGTGCGTCTCAACAACCGGCTGCGCCGCGTCGTCGATGCCGCCGTCGGGACGCTGACCTTGTTGTCGCCCGACCCCGCGCGCCGGGTCCAGGCCGCGCAATCCGTATTCAAGACCCACGATGCCGCTGCTCTGCCCGTGATCGACGGCGCGCTCGCCAAGGAAACCAACGCCGCCGCCAAGCGCGCTTTCATCGAAGCGCGGGCGGCGATTTTACTGTTCAAGCCCGACGCCACCGAGCCGGAAAAACTCGAAGCCATCGCCACCATCAAAGCGCGCGGCGACCGCGAGGCGCTGGCGCTGCTGACGGGCCTGACGGGCGATCAGCCGCCCTCCGTTGTCGGCGGCGCGGCCAATGCGAAGGCGGCGATCGAACGCTCGCTGACCTTGTGGTCCTATCTGCAAAACGCCTGGTACGGGCTGTCGCTCGGCTCGGTCTTGCTGCTCGCCGCGATCGGTCTCGCCATCACCTTCGGGGTGATGGGCGTCATCAACATGGCGCATGGCGAGATGGTGATGATCGGCGCCTACGTCACCTTCGTCGTGCAGGAGGTGATCCGCACCTCCTATCCCGGCCTGTTCGATTATTCACTGCTGATCGCCGTACCGCTGGCGTTTCTGGTCGCCGGGTTGCTCGGCGTCGTGATCGAGCGCGGCATTATCCGTTTTCTTTACGGTCGACCGCTCGAAACGCTGCTGGCGACCTGGGGCCTGTCGCTGGTGCTGCAGCAGGCGATCCGCACCACGTTCGGTCCGACCAATCGCGAAGTCGGCAACCCGTCGTGGATGTCCGGCGCGTTCGAACTCGGCCAGATCACCATCACCTATAATCGACTCTGGATTCTCTGCTTCACGATGGCGGTGTTCGTCATTCTCCTCGCGATGCTGCGCTATTCCAGCATCGGCTTGGAGATGCGCGCCGTGACGCAAAACCGGCGCATGGCGGCGTCGATGGGCATCGCCACCTCGCGCGTCGATGCGCTGACCTTCGGCCTCGGGTCCGGCATTGCGGGCATCGCCGGCGTGGCGCTGTCGCAGATCGACAACGTCTCGCCGAATCTCGGCCAGAGCTACATCATTGATAGCTTCATGGTCGTGGTGTTCGGCGGTGTCGGCAATCTGTGGGGCACCCTGGTCGGCGCGTTCACGCTCGGTATCGCCAACAAGTTTCTCGAGCCGTTCGCGGGCGCCGTATTGGGTAAGATCGCGATCCTGGTGCTGATTATCCTGTTCATTCAAAAACGCCCGCGCGGCCTGTTCGCGCTCAAGGGCCGGGCGATCGAGGCATGATGAAGACCCCGCGTTTTTCTTGTCGGTCGCGACGCCCGAGAAATCTCGGCGGAGCCGCTATTGGCGGAATCGCCGCATGACCCCGCACATCCTCACCCGCTCGCTGGACCGCAGCGCGATGATCTTCCTGCTGATCGTCGCGGCCGTCGGCATCCTGCTGCCGCTGTCCAACCTGTTGCTGCCGGCGGGCTCGATGTTTCAGGTGCCGACCTATCTGATGTCGCTGTTCGGCAAATACGTCTGCTACGCGATCTTGGCCCTCTCGATCGATTTGATCTGGGGCTATTGCGGCATTCTCTCGCTCGGTCACGGCGCGTTCTTCGCGCTCGGCGGTTATGCGATGGGCATGTATCTGATGCGCCAGATCGGGTCGCGTGGCGTCTATGGCAATCCCGTGCTGCCGGATTTCATGGTGTTCCTGAATTACAAGGAATTGCCGTGGTACTGGTACGGCTTCGACATGTTCTGGTTCGCGGCGCTGATGGTGCTGGTCGCGCCGGGTGTGCTGGCATTTTGTTTCGGCTGGCTCGCGTTCCGCTCGCGCGTCACCGGGGTGTATCTGTCGATCATCACGCAGGCCATGACCTACGCGTTGCTGCTCGCCTTCTTCCGCAATGATTTCGGTTTCGGCGGCAATAACGGCCTGACCGATTTCAAGGATATTCTCGGCTTCAACATCCAGTCCGACGGCACGCGCGCGACGCTGTTCGCGCTGTCGTGCCTGGCGCTCGCGGTCGGCTTTCTGATGTGCCGCGCGGTGGTGACATCGAAGCTCGGCAAGGTGTTGATCGCGATCCGCGATGCGGAATCGCGCACGCGGTTTCTTGGCTACCGGGTCGAATCCTACAAGCTGTTCGTGTTCGTGTTGTCGGCCTGCATGGCCGGCGTCGCTGGCGCGCTCTATGTGCCGCAGGTCGGCATCATCAATCCGGGCGAGTTCGCGCCGGGCAATTCGATCGAAGCGGTGATCTGGGTCGCGGTCGGCGGCCGCGGCACGTTGATCGGCGCGGCGCTGGGGGCGGTCGTCGTCAATTACGCCAAGACGGTGTTTACGTCGGGCGCGCTCGCCCCGTACTGGCTGTTCATGCTCGGCGCCTTGTTCATTCTGGTCACGTTGTTGCTGCCGAAGGGCATCATCGGCACCTTCAACGATTGGTGCGAACCGAATCGTTTGAGGAATCGCGCCAAGCAGAAGCGCGACCCGATCGTCGAAAGCGCGGCCGCCGAAGATGGCGTGACATTGCCGAGGCCCGCCGAATGAGCGTCTTCAGATGAATATGATGGACACCAAAGCCACCTCCGCGCTGCTGTATCTCGACGGCGTGCACGTCTCGTTCGATGGCTTTCATGCCATCAACAATCTGTCGCTGACGCTGGCGCCCGGCGAGATGCGCGCGATCATCGGCCCCAATGGTGCTGGCAAGACGACGATGATGGATATCATCACCGGCAAGACCAAGCCCGACAAAGGCGAGGTTCTGTTCGACGGCATCGTCGATCTGACGAAGCTGGACGAGACCAAGATCGCCGAACTCGGCATCGGCCGCAAATTCCAGAAGCCGACCGTATTCGAGAGCCAGACCATCGAGGACAATCTGCTGCTGTCGCTGAACGTCGATCATCGCGTGCGCGGCACCTTGTTCTGGCGCAAGAGCCGCGATGAGGCCGCGCGCATCGAGCGCGTGTTGGAAACCATTCGGCTGACGGATTCGCGTCACATGCTTGCCGGCAGTCTCTCGCACGGCCAGAAACAGTGGCTCGAAATCGGCATGTTGCTGGCGCAGGATCCGAAGCTGCTGCTGGTCGATGAACCGGTCGCCGGCATGACCGACGTCGAGACGCATCAGACGGCTGAACTCTTGAAGGAGATCAACCGCGACAACAAGACCGTCGTCGTCGTCGAGCACGACATGACCTTCGTGCGTGAGCTCGGCGTGAAAGTGACATGTCTGCACGAAGGCACGGTGCTGGCGGAAGGCACGATCGACGATGTCTCGGCCAATGATCGTGTCGTCGAAGTGTATTTGGGACGATGAAGAAGCCAATGGGATCGGCCGTCATCTTCGCGAAGGCGGGCATTCTCTTGAGAGGATCTGAGACCACATGCTGACCGTCGATAATATCAGTCTCTCCTACGGCGCGGCGCAGGCGCTGCGCGGGGTCTCGATCACGGCCGAGCCGGGCAAGGTGACCTGCGTGCTCGGCCGCAACGGCGTCGGCAAGACGAGCTTGTTGCGCGCTCTGGTCGGCCAGCAGGCGATTTCCGGCGGCGCGATCACTTTCGACGGCGACGACATCTCGAAGCTGCGGCCCTATGAGCGAGCGCGGCGCGGCATCTCCTTCGTGCCGCAGGGCCGCGAGATCTTTCCGCTGCTCACGGTCGAAGAAAATCTCAAGACCGGCTATGCGCCGTTGAAGCGCGCCGACCGCAATATTCCGGACGACGTGTTTTCGCTGTTTCCGGTGCTGAATTCGATGCTCGGCCGCCGAGGCGGCGATCTCTCCGGCGGTCAACAGCAACAACTTGCGATTGGTCGTGCTTTGGTGATGCGGCCGAAGCTGTTGCTGCTCGATGAGCCCACCGAAGGCATTCAGCCGTCGATCATCAAGGACATTGGCCGCGCGATCTCTTATCTGCGCAGTCTCGGCACCATCGCCATCGTGCTGGTCGAGCAATATCTCGACTTCGCCTGCGAACTCGGCGACAATTTCGCGGTGATGGATCGTGGCGCGGTGAAATATGCTTGCGACCGCGCCGCGATGGATCCCGCCGAGATCAGCCGGCAGATGGCGCTGTAGTCGCGTTTCAGCTATCGGATTCCGATGCAAATCGATCCACTCACCGCATCGGACGACTTCGCCGCGAACCGCGCGCGCGGCGCCGTGACGTTCGACGTTGCGATGATCGACGGCAAAACCCGCCGCCGCGAACTGCACGAATCCGGTTCGTTGCGGGTGCGATTTCCGTCGCCGGAAGATCATGGCCTGTCCGCGGTATTCGTCAACACCGCCGGCGGCGTCGCCGGCGGCGATCACTTC
>JAQGJY010000128.1 GCA_028290325.1 Tardiphaga sp. | reverse complement strand
TGGTTGCCGAGCGCGTCGCCGGTCCCGAGCGGCTGGCGGATTTTTCGGACAAGGCGCTCGCAACTGTCGTCGCGGCGGTGAAGGACTGGCGCGTCACGCCCGCCGGCACCGAGGGCTACCGCACAGCGGAGGTCACGCTCGGCGGCGTCGATACGTCGGGCCTGTCATCGCGCACGTTCGAATCGAAATCGGTGCCCGGATTGTTTTTCATCGGCGAGGTGGTCGATGTCACCGGCCATCTCGGCGGATTCAATTTTCAATGGGCGTGGTCGTCAGGCCATGCGGCGGGTCGCCATGTGTGATGGCGGTGGCCCGCATTTTGCGTAAGCTCTCACCATGATCTATCGCCACACCATCGGCTCGACGAGCCACGTCTTCGACAGCCTCCGGGGTCTGATGGCCAAGGCAGCTCCGCCCCGATCGGGCGATCGGCTGGCCGGCGTCGCCGCGTCCTCCGCCGAGGAGATGGTCGCGGCGCGGATGGCCCTGGCCGACGTTCCGCTGACCCAATTCCTCACCGAAACCGTCGTGCCCTATGAGGACGACGAGGTGACGAGGCTGATCCAGGACGGTCACGATGCCGTCACTTTTCGGTCATTTGGCCATTTAACCGTGGGCGGCTTCCGCGACTGGCTGCTGTCGGACGCCGTCACCACTGAAATCCTCAACGACATCGCCCGCGCGATCACGCCGGAGATGGCTGCCGCCGTCTCCAAGCTGATGCGCAACCAGGATCTGATCCTGGCAGCGAAAAAGTGCGAAGTCGTCACCCGCTTTCGCAACACCATCGGACTCCGCGGCCACCTCGCGGTGCGGCTGCAACCCAACCATCCGTATGACGATCTGGACGGCATCACGGGCTCGATCCTCGATGGCTTGCTGCTCGGCGCCGGCGATGCCTGCATCGGCATCAATGCTGCGAGCGATGACCCGGCGGTGATTGGCAATCTGGTGCGGCGGCTCGACGAGGTGATCGCGCGACTGGCCATCCCGACGCAATCCTGCGTGCTCGCGCATGTCACGACCACCCTGAATCTGATCGCGCAAGGCGCGCCGGTCGATCTCGTGTTTCAGTCGATCGCCGGCACGCAGGCCGCGAACGCGTCGTTCGGGATCGATCTGGCGCTGCTCAAGGAGGCCCATGCCGCAGGGCTTTCCCTCAATCGCGGCAGCGTCGGCAGCAACGTGATGTACTTCGAAACCGGCCAGGGTTCGGCACTTTCGGCCGGCGCCCATCACGGCGTCGATCAGCAGACGCTCGAGGCGCGTGCGTATGGCGTTGCGCGCGCGTTCGATCCGCTGCTGGTCAACAGCGTCGTCGGATTCATCGGGCCCGAATATCTCTATGACGGCAAGGAAATCATCCGCGCCGGGTTGGAGGATCATTTCTGCGGCAAGCTGCTCGGCCTCCCGCTCGGTATCGACATTTGCTACACCAACCATGCCGAAGCCGATCAGGACGATATGGACAATCTGCTGACGCTGCTCGGCGCCGCCGGCGTCAACTTCATCATGGGCGTGCCCGGCGCCGACGACGTGATGCTCAACTACCAGTCCACCTCATTTCACGACGCGCTTTATCTGCGCGATCTGCTCGGTCTGAAACGCGCCCCGGAGTTCGAGGCGTGGTTGCTGCGTGCGGGCTTGTCCGGCGCCGACGGCCGCATCGCGGAGGGTGAGGCGATGCTGCCGGCCCTTGCCGCGCAACTCCTTCTGCCGTCGTCACAATCTTGAGGGAATTCGCGGCCAGTTTCGCCTATAGAAGATTGTTGCTGGATATTTCGGACGGAACCCTCGCCGCAGGCCGGCAGTTCCATCAGGTCATCCAATTTTGGAATGAAGACTTAGAGGACGTTCAATGAGAGCCGAGGGTATTGAAATCACGAGGCGTATTCTGTGCGTCTTTCCAAAATACACCTCGTCGTTCGGCACGTTCGAATATTCCTATCCGCTGACCGATGGCGTGCAGGCCTTCATGCCGCCGCAAGGCCTGTTGCTGATCGCCGCCTACATGCCAGAGCACTGGCCAGTGCGTTTCATTGATGAGAACATCAAGCCGGCGACGGACGACGATTTCAAATGGGCCGAGGCGGTGTTCGTTTCGGGCATGCACATTCAACGGCCGCAGATGAACGACATCTGCCGCCGGGCGCACGCCCATAATCTGGCTGTCGCGATTGGCGGCCCGTCGGTGTCGGCGTGCCCGGAATATTACCCGTCATTCGATTATCTTCATGTCGGCGAGCTCGGCGACGCCACGAACGATCTGATTGCGCGCATCGCCAGCGATCCCTCGCGGCCGCCCGAGCAGGTCGTTCTCAAAACCGCCGATCGTCTCGACATGACCAAGTTTCCGATCCCGGCCTATGAGTTGGCCGACATCAAGCATTACTTCCTCGGCTCGATTCAGTATTCGAGCGGTTGCCCCTATCAGTGCGAGTTCTGCGACATCCCCGGACTTTACGGCCGCAATCCGCGCTTGAAATCGCCGGAGCAGATCACGGCCGAACTCGACAAGCTGCTGGAATGCGGCATCGCCGGCTCGGTCTATTTTGTCGATGACAATTTCATCGGCAACCGCAAGGCGGCGCTGGATCTGATGCCGCATCTGATCGCCTGGCAGAAGAAGACCGGCTTCGTGATCCGGTTTTCCTGCGAGGCGACGCTGAACATCGCCAAGCGTCCGGAAATCCTGGCGCAAATGCGTGAGGCGTTTTTCGCGACGATCTTCTGCGGCATTGAAACGCCGGATCCCGAAGCGCTGCGCGCGATGAAAAAAGATCACAACATGATGGTTCCCATCCTGGAGGCGATCGAGACGCTGAACTCGTTCGGCATGGAAGTCGTGTCCGGAATCATCCTCGGTCTCGATACCGACAAGCCTGAAACGGGCCGCAACCTGCTGCACTTCATCGAGGAAACCAAGATTCCGTTGCTGACCATCAATCTGTTGCAGGCCTTGCCGCAGACGCCGTTGTGGGATCGTTTGAAACGCGAAGGCCGGCTGATCGAGGACGATGACGGGCGCGATTCCAACGTCGATTTCGTCATGCCCTATGACGAGGTCGTCAAGACGTGGCGCTCCTGTATGGGCGCGGCCTACCAGCCCGACAAGCTGCTGGAGCGGTTCGAATTCCAGATCACCAACACCTATCCGAACCGGCTGAAGCCGGCGGTGTCGCGTGAGCAATTGTCGTGGCGCTACATCAGGATGGGCCTGGTGATGTTGCGCAACATCTTCTGGAAAGTCGGTGTGCTCGGCGACTACAAGAAAGTATTCTGGAAATTCGCGTTGCGTCGCCTGGCGCGCGGCGAAATCGAGTATCTGATTTCGTCGATCATGGTCGCGCAGCATCTCATCATGTTCTCACGCGATGCGTCCGGCGGTCAGACCAACGCATCCTATTACTCATTGAAGTTGCAGCAGGCGTCGGTGCCGGCGGAGTGATCCTTGCCTGACGATCGCGTTGTCCCCACAGCGTTTCAGCGTGATTGGCGCGCGCTGACGCCGGCGCGGATCGGACTCGGTCGATCGGGATCGAGCCTGCCGACCAAGGCCCTGCTTGATTTCACGCTTGACCATGCCCGCGCGCGGGATGCGGTTCATGCGTCATTCGATGTCACGATGCTGACGAGCGAACTGGCGGCGCTGGGCCTCGACACGATAGGCGTCGCAAGCCAAGCCGCGACGCGCGGCGATTATCTCAGGCGGCCCGATCTCGGGCGACTGCCTGACGAGGCATCGCGCGATGCACTGATGCGGCGGACGTTCACGCCCTGCGATGTCGCCTTCATCGTGGCCGACGGCCTTTCGCCCGCGGCGGCGCAGACCAATGCGGTCGGCCTCGTCGCGCACCTGCTTCGCCATTTCCAGGGCCTCACCATCGGCCCCGCCATCGTCGCATCCGGCGCGCGGGTGGCGCTCGGCGATGGGGTCGGCGATTTGATCGGCGCGCGACTGATCGTGCTTATCATCGGGGAGCGGCCGGGCCTGACCACGCCCCACAGCCTGGGCGCGTATCTGACGTTCGCGCCAAAACCCGGACTGACCGATGCCGACCGCAACTGCGTCTCGAACATCCATGCGGGTGGCTTGTCGGATACACAGGCCGCGACCAAAATCGCGTGGCTGGTCCGCGCCGCGCTGGCGCGTGGCGTCAGCGGTGTCGCCCTCAAGGATGACAGCGCGATCGGGGCGCTTCCGGCAGCACAATAAAGGCTTCAAAACGCCTTGATCCGCGGTTCCCTGCGCGCTTGCGAGATCGTGAGCCGACCTGCTAAACCTCCGCCGCATTTGCAGCTTTTGCAGCCATCATGCGCGCAGCCCTCGACGACTGGACCTCATATGCTTGATCGAAACGATATGCCCGACGCGGCCGCTGATGATGTGAAGGCGCGCCCGGCGTCGATCGCTTTCGGCGTGGAGCGCATCGGTCTGTTCGCGGTGAAAGCGCCAATCGTCTCTTGTCTCGTGTTGCTTGTGTTGGTGATCGCCGCGATTTTCGGCATCCAGCGCATCAAGATCGATGATTCACTGAGCCAATTGTTTCGATCGGATTCGAAAGAATACAAGCAATACGAGGAAGTCACGCGCCGCTTCCCGTCGACGGAATATGACGTTCTTGTCGTGGTCGAGGGCCCGACGCTGCTGGCCCGGGAGAATCTTGAGAGGGTGCGTGATCTCGTCACCGATCTGCAACTGGTCGAGGGCACACGCGGTCTGATTTCATTGTTCTCCGCGCGCCAGGCGCCAGCGCCAGGCAAATTGCCCGCGGCGCTGTTTCCGTCGGAATTGCCGGAAGGCGCGGCCTATGATCAGTTCATCGAGACCGTGAAGCAGAACGAGATCATTCGCGGCAAACTGTTGTCCGAAGACGGCACTCTGGCGCTTGTGGTGCTGTCGCTCGATCCGGAAGTCGTCAAGGACAACAAGCTGGCCAAGGCCGTCGGCGACATCCGCAAGATCATGAAGGACGATCTCGCCGATAGCGGGCTGCAAAGCCAGTTATCCGGCGTGCCGGTGATGCAGCTCGAAATCCGCAACGCGGTCGAGCGCGACGGTCTGATCTACAACGTGGCGGGCATTCTCGCCGGCTGCATCATCGCGATCATCTTTTTCCGCAAGATTTCCTTCATGATCGTGGCGGCGTTTCCGCCGCTGCTGGCGATCCTGCTGTCGCTCGGCGCGCTCGGCTGGGCCGGCTTCAGCCTCAACATGTTCCTCAACGTGATGACCCCGCTCATCATGGTGATCAGCTTTGCGGATTCGATGCAGCTTACATTTGCCGCACGAGACCGACTGATCGCCGGTGAGGACAAATACACGGCGTTCAGGAACGCTGTGCTCGTCGTCGGTCCCGCCTGCGTTCTCACGCATGCGACCGCGAGCATCTCATTTCTCGCGCTGCAATTCTCCGATTCCGATCTGATCCGCGCCTTCGGCGAAGCCGGTCTCGCCGCCACCATCATCGCGCTGATTGCGGTACTGTCACTGGTACCGGTGTTCGGCGTGCTGCTGGTTCGCAACGAGAAACTGTTCGCGGCGAAGTTTCAGGCCGCCGACGCCGGCGTCAACGCGTTGCGTGCGTTTTGCCGCTGGATCGCCGAGCGCATGGTTGGCCATCCCGGGCTGTTCAGCACCATCGCTTTAGTCGTTGTTGCCGGTCTCGGCATTGTCTATGCGAGCCTCGAGCCGCGCTATCGTCTTGCCGATCAGGTGCCGGACAAAGAGCAGGCGGTCGCGGCCTCCGGCCGGCTCGACGCGAAGCTGACGGGCGCCAACCCGATCGATATCCTGATCGAGTTTCCGAAGGGGCAGGATCTCTATTCGCCGGAAACGCTGAAGACCATCGCCGACGTGCACGCGATGGTCGAGAAGCAGGCCGGCGTCGGCAACGTCTGGTCGGTTGAAACACTGCGCCGCTGGCTCGCCGAAAAGGCCGGTAGCTCCGACGTCGCGACGCTCAAGGAATACGTCAACCTGATCCCCGAGCATCTGCGTCGCCGCTTCATCGACGCAAGCAGCGAGGCGGTGTTGGTCTCCGGCCGCGTTCCGGACAGTGATTCCAGCAAGCTATTGCCGGTCATCAACACGCTCGACACCGCCCTCAACGCCGTGCGAACGGCGCATCCGGGTTACGAGATCGCGGTGACCGGCCTGTCCGCCATCGCGGCGCGCAACAGCGCCGGGATGATCGAGAAATTGAATCATGGCCTGACCATCGAATTCGGGCTGGTGGCGATCTTCATCGGCCTGGCGTTCCGCTCGGTCGTCGTCGGGCTCGCCTGCATCCTGCCGGGAATTTTTCCGGTGGTGCTCTCGGGGACGCTGTTGTGGTTATTGGGTGAAGGCTTGCAATTCGCCAGCGTCGTTGCCTTGACGGTGTCGTTCGGCCTCGGTCTCAGCGCCACGATCCACTTCCTCAATCGTTTGCGAATGGAGGATCGCCCGGGGGTCGGCTCCGCGCTCGCGGTCGAGCGGGCGACCGTATTGGTCGGCCCGGCCCTGATCTTGACCACGGTTGTGTTGGCCTGCGGTCTTGTCGTGACGGTGTTCTCGGATCTGCCGTCGCTGCGGTTGTTCGGCTGGCTCAGCGCGTTCTCGATGGTCGCCGCGCTGATCGCCGATCTGTTCATCCTGCGACCGACGGCGATGTGGCTGATCAATATGTCCGAAAAGCTTCGCGGCGGTCGAGCCAAGGCAAAGCCGGCCGAATAGCCGGCCCCGCCTGGGTAAAGGGCGTTAGCCCTTTACCATCGTGATGTTGACGCCCTTGATTTCGCCTTTCGACGAAATCGACACCTGCTGTTTGTTGCCGCGGGTGGTCAGCGCGATATTTGCCGCGAAGCCAGCGGCCTCGACGAAGATCTGAATCTGGCCGCCACCGGCGGTGCCCTGAAGGCTGCCGTTGATGCTGCGGCTCGATTCGCTCCAGTTGCCGGAGACGCGGTCGCCCTGGCTCATCACATTGCTCGACAGATCAAACGTGTAGCTGTCGCTGGCGCAGCGCAGCGTCTGCTTCAACGTGTTTCCCGACCCGGCGTAAGTCGCGCGGCAGCGAATTTTTTCGTTCGCGCCACTGGCCAGCGACACGGTCCCGCTGCCGCTCCACGATCCCTCGAAGCCGGCAAACGGGCCCGATTGCGCTTGAGCGGCCGAGGCCGCCAGCACCAGGCCCGCGGCAACGCTCAAGGCCCGAAGATGCGACATATTGAAGCCAAATGATTTCATCACAAGTATCCTCTTGAAATGGCAGCCTGTGATCGTCACAGAACGTCGCTGCGTCGCAGGTTTAGTCGGAATGGTTCAGATCCGGTTCATCACCTACCACGGAAGAATTGCCGGCAGCCATAACACGATGATGATTAGCTGTGGCCCGGTAGATATAATGATGGATACAGAATGTGGCAGCCCCGATAAATCTTCTGCCGATGTCAATTTGGCCGCATTTTGAGGTGCTTGTAAGCCCCAACGATACCAGTGGCCTGTCCGATCGGCGGGCTGTTGCTCAGGCCATTCGGCTGGGTTTCGCGCCGGCAATGTACTCAGCAACCGGTTGAATCACCCGTTCGTTAAAGAAAGAATGAAGGACGACGATGCTTAAATTTGCCTTGATCCCCGCCATGCTCCTGATGACAGCGACGACCGGCGCCTTCGCGCAGCAGCCCCAACGCAGCGGCACCGCGCAGGAACAGGCTGCCTGTTCGCGCGACGTGCAAAAATTCTGTCGCAAGATCATGGATCAGGGCGATCTCGTCATTCTGTCCTGCTTGCAGCAGAACCGCCCGAAAATCTCCAAGGCCTGTAACGCCGTTCTGGTCAGCCACGGCCAGTAAGCCTGTTTTCAGGCGGCGCGCCGCCAGCATTGGTCTGCGCGCCGTTTTCCATTATACGAAGCCCGCAACCCGCTTCGCCACCCTGGTTTCGGGGCTATGGCGGCGCGGGGTTGCGCCGTGGTCATAACGTTAGAAACATCATGTCGTCTGCTGGCGAATTGCGGTCGGGAAAAACCCACCGCGACGAGAATTTTCCGGTCGCGTCGTGGATCATCCACCCGCGTCATCGGGCGCTGATTCTCGCCTTTTACAATTTCGTCCGCACCGCCGACGATATCGCTGACCACGCCGATCTCGACGACGCGACCAAGCTGCGCCTGCTCGACGAACTCGACAACGATCTGATCGGGCAAGGGCACGGCGCGGGCCAGCCGGAAGCTGTGGTGTTGCGCGCCGCGTTGGCGCAGCGAGGCATGCCGCCACGCCATGCCCGCGATGTCATCACGGCGTTTCGCATGGATGTCACCAAGCGCCGGACCGAGGACTGGGACGACCTCATTCATTACTGCTCGTTCTCGGCGATGCCGGTCGGGCGCTTCATGCTCGACGTTCACGGCGAAAGCACCGCCACCTGGCCGGCGTCCGATGCTTTGTGCGCCGCATTGCAGATCAACAATCATTTGCAGGATTGCGGTGACGATTTCCGCAACCTCGATCGCGTGTATATTCCGCGGGATACCCTGGCGCGGCATGGCGCGCGTGTCGAGGATCTGAAGCAGCCGCGCGCGTCCATGCCGCTGCTGGCCTGCATTCGCGAACTCGCCGACAAGACCGAACTTCTGCTGCGGCAAAGCCAGGCGCTCGACGCGCATGTCGCCGATGCCCGGCTTGGCTGCGAGATCGCGGTGATTCACAGCTACGCCCGCAACATTCTCGACATGCTGAAAACCCGCGATCCCCTGAGCGAGCGCGTGCATCTGTCGAAGGCCAGCATGGTCGGTCTGAGTCTCGCCGCGGTCGCGGGCGGGATGTGGCGGCGCGCCACGATTGGCCGGCCTTTGCCGCGATCGACGCCATCGGCATGAACCAGCAGATGGCAACCGACATCGAAAAGACGCCAAGCCCGTCTCAGGAAGGCATCGCGGTCGGCAGCTCGTTCTACGCTGCCATGAAGATCCTGCCGCGCGCGCAGCGCGAGGCGATGTTCCAGATTTACAGCTTTTGCCGGCAGGTCGATGATATCGCCGATTCCGACGGCCCGCGCGACGAACGTCTCGCCGCGTTGCAGGTCTGGCGCGCCGATATCGACGCGCTGTATGCCGGCAATCCGCCGCCGCGTCTGCGCGATTACGTGGCCTCGGTGAAGCGGTTCGGCATGCGCCGCGAGGATTTCCTCGCCGTCATCGACGGCATGGAAATGGACGTGCCGGCGGAGATCCGCGCGCCGGATGAAGCCACGCTCGATATCTATTGCGATCGCGTCGCCAGCGCGGTCGGACGTCTGTCAGTGAAAGTGTTTGGTTTGCCCGACGCCGACGGTATCGAACTCGCGCACCATCTTGGCCGCGCCTTGCAACTCACGAACATCCTGCGCGATGTCGATGAAGATGCGGGCATCGGCCGACTCTATCTGCCGCGCGAAGGGCTGTATCATGCCGGCATTACCAGTGCCGATCCGGACGTGGTGATGGCCAGCCCCGCTTTGCCTAGGGCCTGCCTGCCGCTGGTGAAGCGCGCGCAAATCCATTTCGAGAAGGCCGACGAGGTGATGGCGCGGCATCCGCGACGCATCGTCAAGGCTCCACGTATCATGTCGAAATATTATCACGCGATTCTCAACCTGCTGGTCGCACGCGGCTTTGCCGCGCCGCGTCCGCCTGTCAAACTCGGCAAGGCGTCGCGGATCGCGATCCTGCTGCGATACGGCATCCTCTGATGCAGAAGACCGCCCATATCATCGGTGCCGGTTTGTCCGGGCTTGCCGCCGCGATTCGCCTGTCGAACGCGGGTTATGCGATCCATGTCCACGAAGCGACGCAACAGGCCGGCGGGCGTTGCCGGTCCTATTACGATTCCGCGACCGATCTCGTGATCGACAATGGCAACCACCTGCTGCTGTCGGGCAATCATCACGCCCGCGCCTATGCGCGATCGATCGGCACCGAGGCCGGACTAGTCGGACCGGACCGCGCGACGTTCCCTTTTATCGATCTTTCAAGCGGCAAACGCTGGACGCTGGATCTCGGCAATTCGCGGATTCCGTCGTGGTTGTTCGACCCACGGCGCCGCGTGCCGGATACGTCGGTCGGCGACTACCTGAAATTACTGCCGCTGGTGTGGTCGCCGACCAGCCGCCTCGTCGGCGACGCGATTCCCTGTGACGGCACTCTGTATCATCGCCTCGTGCAACCGCTGCTGTTGGCTGCGCTGAATGTCGATCCGCCGGAGGGCTCGGCGGGTCTCGCCGGTGCGATCGTGCGCGAGACGTTGCTGGCGGGTGGCCAGAATTGCCGGCCATTGATCGCGCGCGACGGTTTAAGCGCCGTTCTGGTCGAGCCGGCCGTCGCATTGCTGCAGCAACGAAACGCCGGCATTCATCTCGGCCACGAATTGCGTGCGATCAAGCAGGCCGGTGGCCGCGCCGTGTCGCTGGATTTTGGCACCGACCGCATCGATGTTGCTGCGCACGATGTCGTCATCGTCGCCGTTCCGCCCCGCGCGGCGACGTCGCTCGTGCCGGGCCTGACCGGGCCGACCGAATTCCGCGCCATCATCAACGCGCATTTTCGCTATGATCCTCCGGCCGACTGCCCGGCGCTGACCGGCGTCGTGGGTGGTCTCGTGGAATGGTTGTTCGCGTTTCCGCAGCGGCTATCGATCACGATCAGCAATGGCGATCGGTTGGTGAACATGCCGCGCGAGGAATTGGCGCGCGCGATCTGGCGCGATATCTGCAAGACGGCGGGATTGCCGGACGGGGTCGCCGAAGGTGATCTGCCGCCGTGGCAGATCGTGCGCGAGCGTCGCGCCACGTTCGCCGCGACACCGAAGCAGAATGCGATGCGGCCGGGCGCGAAAACCGGCGCGGCGAATCTGTTTATCGCGGGTGACTGGACCGACACGGGGCTGCCGGCAACGATCGAAGGATCAATCCGGTCGGGCGATCGCGCCGCCGATCTCGTGCTGGCGATGCCGCACAGCTGAAGACCGCGCCGCGGGCTTGATCCCGTGGCGCTCGATACGATCAATCAAAGCGAGCGATTGGCTATGAGCGATATCGAAGTCGGACAATACCAACTCAGCGTGGATACGCCGGGCGTTCTTCAGTCGAGCATCGATGTGGCCGCGCAAGGTCTGTTGGCGCATCAGCAGAGCGACGGCCACTGGGTGTTCGAGCTGGAAGCCGATGCCACCATTCCCGCGGAATATATACTGCTGCGGCATTACCTTGCCGAGCCCGTCGATCGCGAATTGGAGCGCAAGATCGGCAACTACCTGAAGCGGGTTCAGGGCGCGCATGGCGGCTGGCCGCTCGTTCATGACGGCGAGTTCGACATGAGCGCGAGCGTCAAGGCGTACTTCGCGCTGAAGATGATGGGCGAGGATCCGAACGCGCCGTGCATGGCGCGCGCGCGCGCGGCGATCCGCTCACGCGGCGGCGCGATTCACAGCAACGTATTCACGCGCTTCATGCTGGCGATGTTCGGCGTGACGAGCTGGAATGCCGTGCCGGTATTACCTGTCGAAATCATGCTGCTGCCGCGCTGGTTTCCGTTTCATCTCAACAAGATTTCCTATTGGGCGCGGACCACCATCGTGCCGCTGATGGTGCTCGCCGCGCTGAAGCCGCGCGCGCAGAATCTTGGTGAGATCGATATTCGCGAGCTGTTCCTGCAGGACCCGCAGAAGATCGGCACCACCGCGCGCGCACCGCACCAGAGCAAGGTGCTGTTCATGGCGTTCGATCTGCTCGACAGGATCCTGCGCGTCGCCGAGCCGTTTTTTCCCAAAAGCCTGCGGCGGAAATCGATCGACAAGGCGATCGCCTTCATCGAGGAGCGGCTCAATGGCGAGGACGGGCTCGGCGCGATTTATCCGCCGATGGCCAACACCGTGATGATGTATGAGGTGCTCGGTTTTGACGCCGACCATCCGCCGCGCGCGGTCACACGACGCGGCATCGATAAGCTGCTGGTGATCCACGAGGACGAGGCCTATTGCCAGCCGTGCGTCTCGCCGATCTGGGACACCGCGCTGACCGCGCATGCAATGCTGGAGACCGGTGATGCCGCTGTCGGTCCGGCCAAACAGGCGCTCGACTGGCTGCTGCCGAAACAGGTGCTGGACGTCAAAGGCGACTGGGCGGTCAAGCGTCCAGACCTGCGGCCGGGTGGCTGGGCGTTCCAGTACAACAACGCCTATTATCCAGACCTCGACGATACCGCGGTCGTGGTGATGGCGATGGATCGCGCGCGCCGCGAGACCGGCAGCCGCGATTACGATGCCGCCATCGAGCGTGCCCGGGAATGGATTCTGGGGATGCAGAGCCGCGATGGCGGCTGGGCCGCGTTCGACGTCGATAATCTCGAATATTATCTCAACAGCATCCCGTTTTCGGACCACGGCGCGCTGCTCGATCCGCCGACCGAGGACGTCACCGCGCGCTGCGTCTCGATGCTGGCGCAGCTTGGCGAAACCATCGCCACGTCGAAGCCGCTTGCCGACGGCGTTGATTACCTGCGCCGCACGCAATTGCCGGATGGCTCCTGGTATGGCCGCTGGGGGCTGAATTACATCTACGGCACCTGGTCGGTGTTGTGCGCCCTCAATGCCGCCGGCGTCGATCATCAGGATCCGATGATGCGGAAAGCGGTCACCTGGCTACGGTCGATACAAAACAGCGATGGCGGCTGGGGCGAGGACGCAACGAGCTATCGGCTCGATTACAAGCAATTCGATCGCGCGCCGACCACGGCATCACAAACGGCATGGGCCTTGCTTGCATTGATGGCGGCCGGCGAGGTCGATCACCCGTCCACCCGGCAAGGCATTGAGTGCCTAATTAACACACAGTCAGAAAAAGGGCTGTGGGATGAGCAACGCTACACCGCTACAGGCTTTCCTCGCGTATTCTATCTGCGTTATCACGGCTACTCTAAGTTCTTCCCGCTTTGGGCGTTATCGCGGTATCGGAATTTGAAGAGCACCAATAGCAGGGTGGTAGGGGTCGGAATGTGATTTTGGGAGTAGGGGGCGACTCCGCGCAGCTGGTCGTGACACCAGGCGATTCGCGGCCGGTTCTGATCGTGACAGGTTTGGTTCAGGAAGCGCGCATTGCGGCGGGTCCAGGCATGACTGTCATTTGCAGCAGCAGTGACCCGCGGGTTCTACGCACACTTCTCGCGAGTTTCGATTCGACCTCGATCCGGGGCGTCATCAGCTTCGGCGTGGCCGGTGGCCTCGATCCCGATCTGGAATCCGGCGACGTCGTCGTCGCGACCGACATCGTCTGCGGTGACAGACGCTGGATGGCCGGTAAAGAATTCAGCCACCAAGTGCTGTCCGATGCCGATCTGCGCGGACGTCGCGTGATTCGCGGCAGCCTCGTCGGCGTCGAAAAGGTCATTGCCGCGCGCGCCGGGAAGCTCGAGCTACGGGCCTCGACGGGGGCGTCGGCCTGCGACATGGAAAGCCACATCGCGGCGGATTACGCCGCCGCCGCCGGACTGCCGTTCGCGGCCATTCGCGTCATCAGCGATCCGGCGACAAGGGCGCTGCCCGAACTGGCGACGCATGCGATCAAGCCGAATGGCGACATCGACCTTCGCAAGGTGTTGCGCGGTCTCGCGCGAAATCCATCGGTGCTGAAGTCGCTGGTCTCGACCGGCCGTGACTTCAACCGGGCACTTCGCAGCCTGCGCGGTTGCCGTGGTTTCCTGCTGAGCGGTGGCGGACTGGCCGTCGCGGAGGGCTGATCCAACTTCTCGCAGTCGTTTTTCAAAGTCGATCAAAATAAAAAGCCCCTCGCCAGCGATCTGGCGAGGGGCTTTTATTGCGATTGATGAGCCGCAATTTAAGCGGCCGTCGATGCCTTTTGCGCTTTGGCCGCTGCCTTGGCGGCAGCCGCGGCGGCTTCATCCTTGCGGATGTCGGACAGGCGTTTCTGCACTTCGGACGAGAACATGTACTGCGCCGGGCGCTGGTTCGTCAGATCGATTTCGGGAGCCATCGGACCCGATGTCCTAACGCCACGCATCGCCACCCACATCGCCTTGAACGGATTGCTGATCGCGTTGTCGGCGGCCGTTGGTTCGTAACCGCAATGGGCCATACAGTCGGCGCACTTCTCGTACTTGCCGGTGCCGTAGGTGTCCCAGTCGGTCGTCTCCATCAATTCCTTGAAGGTCTTGGTGTAACCTTCGCCGAGCAGATAGCAGGGCTTCTGCCAGCCGAAGATATTACGCGCGGGCATGCCCCAGGGCTTGCACTCGTATTCCTGATTACCGGCGAGGAAGTCGAGAAACAGGCCGGAATGCATGATGTCCCACTTCTTGCCCTTGCCGAGAGCGAAGACATCGCGGAACAGTTTTTTGGTTTTGGTGCGGTTCAGGAAGTGCTCCTGATCCGGCGCGCGCTCATAAGCGTAACCGGGCGACATTGAAACGCCG
>JAQGJY010000082.1 GCA_028290325.1 Tardiphaga sp. | reverse complement strand
GTCCGCGCCGCGCGCTTTGG
Organism: Tardiphaga sp.; assembly: GCA_028290325.1. Classification (GTDB taxonomy): domain Bacteria; phylum Pseudomonadota; class Alphaproteobacteria; order Rhizobiales; family Xanthobacteraceae; genus Tardiphaga. Next base: position 4,086 of record JAQGJY010000082.1, on the reverse strand, counting down.
CCTCCCGCACGAAGGCGAGCGAATCTTCGATCTCGATGCCGCCCGCGACGCCGTCGACCGACGAAATCCGCACCGACAGCGGCAGGTTGTCCGGCCATACCGCGCGTACCGTCTCGATGATGTCGAGTGGATAGCGCAACCGGCCCGCGCGATCGCCGCCGTAGGACTCGGTGCGCTTGTTGGAGAGCGGCGACAGGAATTCGTGCAGCAGGTAGCCGTGCGCGCAATGCACTTCGAGCATCTCGTAGCCGGCCTCGGCCGCGCGCAACGTTGCCAGCCGCCATTGGTCGCGCAACGTCGCCATATCGGTGTCGGTCATTTCCTGCGGCGTCAGCCAGCCGTCGTCCATCGGGATCGGCGATGGCGCCACCACCTGCCATGGCATGTCGCCGCGCGCTTTGTCGGCGTCGGTGAGCGCGGCGTTGCCGTACCATGGCCGCTGCATGCTGGCCTTGCGTCCGGCGTGGGCGAGTTGAATCGCCGGCACCGACCCCTGATCGCGAATAAAATCGGCGATGCGCTTGAGCGGCGCGGTCTGGCCGTCCTGCCAGAGGCCGACATCGCCATGGGTGATGCGGCCATTCTCGGCCACGGCGGTGGCCTCGACCATCACGATGCCGGCGCCGCCTTGCGCGAATTTGCCGAGATGGACCAGGTGCCAGTCGTTCGCCACGCCATCGATCGCCGAATACTGGCACATCGGTGAGACGACGATGCGGTTTTTGGCGGTGACGCCACGCAGAGTGAACGGCGAAAACAATTGCGGCTGCGTCATCGGAATCTCATCGGCTGTGGATGGCAACGGCTGCTGGAGCGGGCGGAGGGAATCGAACCCTCGTATGCAGCTTGGGAAGCTGCCGTTCTACCATTGAACTACGCCCGCATCGCCGTCCGTCCTGATGTAGCCGACAGATGCCGCCGCGCCAAGCCGGTTGGAGTCACGGTTACGGCAAATGCTTAAGAGAGAGCGGCGCGCACCTGCGGCACATTGGCTGGCCTGTCGCCCCAGCGGGTCAGCACGACGCTGAGCACCGCGAGCACGCCAAGCACCACCATCGAGGCCGCCGCCAGCACGAAGAAATTCTCCGCGCTCGCGCCGTGCGCCGTCAGCCACCAGCCGCCGACGCCGATGAACGCCAGCCGCGCGGTCTGCGCCAGCACCGGACCGAGCACCTTCGCCGCGCCCTGCGCCGAAAAATACATCGAGACCGACAGACCGACGAAGGCATAAAATGGCGCCGCGGTTTCCAGATAGCGGTGGCTCGCGGCGCGCACGCCGGGATCGTTGGTGAACAGGTTGATCCACAGATCGGGATGGACGGCGACCAGCATGGCGAAGACGAACACCAGCGCGAACGACACACCGGCCGCGATCCACGCGATGCGGCGCGCGCGCGCCACCCGACCCGCGCCGATCGCCATGCCGATCATTGGCACCGAGGCGATCCCGACCGCGAAGGCGATCGATGTCAGCATGAATTCCAGCCGCGCGCCGATGCCGTATCCGGCCAGCACCTCGTTGCCGAAACCCGCGAGCATGTGGGTGAAGATCGTCAGCGTCAGCACGTTCTGGAGCGGCGTGAAGCAGGCGATCGCGCCGACTTTCAGAATGTCGACAAACAAACGGCGTTCGATTGTGACGCCACGCGCCTGCGGCTTGACACGCGCGCGGCCGGAAAAAATATACCAGGCCATGATCGTCGCGCCGATCGCGAAAGCGATCAGCGATCCCGCCGCGACGCCGCGCATGCCGAATTGCGGCACCGGCCCGAGGCCGAGCCCCAGAATCCCGCCGAGCACGATCTGGCAGGCGGCGGAATTGAAAATGATCGCCGACGGCAGCTTCATATTGCCGGTGCCGCGCAGGATCGAGGCCAGCGTGTTCATGATCCATGGAATGATCGCGCCGCCGAAGAAGATCTGCACATAGCCGATCGCCTGGTCCAGCACCGCGCCGCGTCCGCCGAGCCCGGCGAGCACCGTCGGGCCGAATGTCAGCATGCCGATCATGAAGACGAGGCCGAAGCAGATCGCGATCAGCAAGGCGTGGATCGCCAGCGTTTCAGCGCGCGCGATGTCTCCGGCGCCGAGCGCGCGGGCGATCGCGGACGACACGCCGCCGCCCATCGCGCCGCCGGACATCGTCATCATCAGAATCACGAAGGGGAACACCAGCGCCATCGCCGCCAGCGACTCGGTGCCGAGACGACCGATATACGAGGTCTCGGCGATGACGACGCAGGTGCCGGCGCTCAATGCCACCACATTGGGCCACGACAGGCGCAGCAACGTCGGCAGAATCTTGCCGTCGAGCAACGGATTGGTGGCCGGTGCCGTGAGCAGCGGCAAAGGCGGCGCGTCGCGCGCAACGACGGGCAGTTCGGCGACGCCGACGTCGGACATCCTTCAGGTTTCTCCCACCGCCCGGTCGTGATCGCCGAGTTTGTCAGTCCTAGCATCGATCAAGCGCGCCGCCACGCGCATCCGCGCAGAGAGGGTGTGCGGAAACGCGGTGGGGAGGCGGCTCGGAAGCCGTCATCCCCGCCAAGCAGGCACGGCTCGCCGGCCTGCGCGAACGGGTTCCAGGACACTCCCGATGCGCTGGGATACTGGGCCGCCCGCCATCGCGGCTGGTGACGGCTGTGTCGCGAGGTCGCGTCTCACCCCACCCGCCACAGCATTGGCATCATCCCGGTCCGGGCGATGCCAATGCCCCGGCCGCAGCCGGCGGCGAGGCCCTCGACCAGCCCGTCGAGCAGCCGTGCGCAGGCCGGATGCGCGTCACTTACGCCGTCCATCAGCTTCCATGTCGCCTGCGTCAGGTCGAAGCCGTGGCCCGAAGCTTGAAGCGTCGCCTCGTCGTCCTGCGCCTGAACGAGCGCCTGCAAGAACGGGGCAAACACCCTCGCGTCGCCGCGCGCAAAGCCGAGCGTGGGCGCGATCTCCTCGAAATATTGCATGCCGATCAGCTTGCCGGTGAGATGCAGCAGAGAGCCCGCATCCTCCGGTCCGAACACCTGCACCAGGACCGGCGCGGCGGTGCGGACATATTCCATCGCGTAGTTGCGATAGGCTTTTTCGAGCCGTTGTTTCGGCCAGCTCTCGAGCGGCAGCGCGGGCGCGCCGGCGGGATCGAACAGCGGCGCCTCGAGATGCCGCGCGAAGGTCACGCGCTGGTCGATCTCCAGCGGCGCGTCGGCGAGGTGGTAATAGCCCTCCAGCCCGTCCTGCCCATCGACGCTTTGTTTGGTGCAGACGAAGCCGAGACGCGTGTCGCCCAGCGCCACGCCGTTGTTGCCGTGCCAGCCGCGCAGCATCGCGCGTGAGACCTCGCCGGGGATGCCGCAAATCGCGGTGCCGCGCCAGATCCAGCGCGGCGGCGGATAGCGGATCCAGGCCTTGCGGTCGCTCTCGTACATGTATTCGACATGCACGCCGCCGATCCAGTTCGACAGATAGTGATACTGCGCGGCGGCCACGGCAGGCGGCAGATGCGCGAGGCCAAGCTTGTCGAGCCCGGCCAGAAATCGCTCCTGCTGCTGGCGGCGAAACACCCTAAAGACGAACTCGGCGGCGTCCGCCTGACCGCGCCGGGTGACGACGGTCAGGATCAGGCCGGTGAAGACCGCGTGATAAAGGTCGGCCACCGCCCGCCAGCGCCGCCACTGCGCCTCACGCTCGGTTTGCGTCGGTTGCGTCATCGTCATCTCCATATCGTCCACCCGGGAATCGCCTGTTCGCGCGGCGAGTAGACGACGTCCGCGCTTAATATTCGCATGCATTCTTGCGTCTGATCGCGGCGGCCGTTGCGCTCCAATTCCGGTCCGTCGATTAGCGCCGGTTATCCAGCACCATCAAGAATGACGATTTGACGCGCTTGGGCCAGGGGTATTTTCTTACTCTCGCCACGTCGTTGTTCCGATTTTTCTTCGTACATCCCACTCCTTGTCCGCCATCAGGTTGATCGCAGGCTTGCGAGATCAAGGAGTTTCCATGGGCCCGCTCCACTCAAGTCAGCACCTCGCTCCCACATATTTGCATGCAGGCAAGACGACCACCGGCCGATTTAAAGCCGCGTTGCTCGGC
>JAQGJY010000055.1 GCA_028290325.1 Tardiphaga sp. | reverse complement strand
GCAGGCGCGTGAAGGCAAGCCAAGCGTCATGATGCACCCGGTCGATGCGGCGCGACTCGCGCTCGCCGACGGCGACACCGTCGTCCTCGGCAACGAACGTGGCGAGACGTCGCTGACTTTGAAATTGTTCGAGGGCCTGCGACGGGGTGTGCTGATCGCCGAATCCGTGCATCCGAACAAGTCGCATCACGGCGGTCGCGGGATCAATTCGCTGACCGGTGCCGATGCCGTCGCGCCCTATGGCGGCGCGGCATTCCACGACAACAAAGTGTGGGTCAAGAAGGCGGTCTGATCGCCAGAACGCCGCCCAAAATGGGGGAACATCCGCGACGATCCCGATTTGATGTCGGAGGCGTCCGGCGATGAACGGCGACCGCTCGGGCTCGGCTCCTCGCCGTTATCGTGATGGGCCTACCTCAGAGGGGTTACACCCCGATCATTGCTTCGACGTCCCTGGCAGCAGCTGGACGGGCGCATCTTCAGACCGTTGATCTCCCCAACTGGGCGGCGCTGGCACCAGCGCCGCTATTTTTCGTCCGCGACTTCGCGCGGTACGAATTGCGCGACTGCGGCTTATCCGGCAGTGTGGCGCCGGTCGTTCTGTCGCGAAAGCCCATGCCATGCCCAAGCTCGTGCTCCACGCTGGAGACTTCACCTTCGACGGCCGCTTCGAAGATGAACTCGCTCCGAAAACCGTGGCGGCCTTTCGCAAGGCGATGCCGTTCGAGAGCCAGGCGATCCATGTGCGTTGGAGCGGCGAGGCCGTGTGGATGCCGCTCGGCGACCTGGATTTCGGCGTCGGCTACGAGAACCACACGAGCTATCCGGCGCCGGGGCAGGTGATCCTTTATCCCGGCGGCATCAGTGAAACCGAGATCCTGCTTGGCTATGGCGGCGTGCATTTCGCCAGCAAGATGGGTCAGCTCGCCGGCAATCATTTCATCACGTTGACCTCCGGCCTCGATCGTTTGGCCGAGCTGGGCAAGACCGTGCTCTGGAAGGGCGCGCAGAAAGTGCGGTTCGAGGAGGTCTGAGATGGCGACGCGCTATCCACGCGACCTCGCGGGCTATGGCCGCCATCCGCCTGACCCGAAATGGCCTGACGGCGCGCGCATCGCCGTGCAGTTCGTCGTCAATTTCGAGGAGGGCGGCGAGAACAATATCCTGCACGGTGATCCGGCATCGGAAGCGTTTCTGTCCGATGTGCTCGGCGCGCAGCCATGGCCGGGACAACGCCACGCCAATATCGAATCGATGTTCGAATACGGCTCGCGTGCCGGCTTCTGGCGGTTGTGGCGGATGTTCAAGGCCCGCAACATGCCGGCGACGGTGTTCGGCATCGCCACCGCGCTGGCGCGCAATCCGGAGATCGTGGCGGCGATGCACGAGGCGAACTGGGACATCGCCTGCCACGGCCTGAAATGGGTCGAGCACAAGGACATGGCGGAGGATGTCGAGCGCCGTGTGATCGCGGAGGCCATCCGCGTTCACACCGCGGCGACCGGCGCGCGGCCGCGGGGCTGGTACACCGGGCGGTCGTCGATCAACACGCTGCGGCTTTTGATGGAGGCCGGCGGGCTATCCTATCTCAGCGATTCCTACGCTGACGATCTGCCGTACTGGATCAAGGCCGAGGGCGAGCCGCATCTGGTCATTCCCTACAGTCTCGATGCCAACGACATGCGATTCATCAACCCGCAAGGTTTCGGCGATGGCGCGCAATTTTACAATTATCTGAAGGACTCGTTCGACGTGCTCTACGCCGAAGGCGGGACCTCTCCGAAGATGATGTCGGTCGGCCTGCATTGCCGCGTCGTCGGTCGGCCCGGTCGCGCCGCATCGCTGATGCGATTTCTCGATTACATCGCGTCGCATGACAGGGTGTGGGTGCCGACGCGATTGCAGATCGCGCGGCATTGGCACGCCAACATGAAACACCTCGCGGCCGACGCCTGGCGGATCGGCTGAATGGACCAGGCGGTGCCCCTGTCGCTCGGCGAGGAAATCACGGCGCGCATCGATGCGCTGGCCGCGATCTCCGCGACGCCCGACGCGATCACACGGGTTTTTCTCACGCCGCAGCATCGTGGCGCCGCCGACATGCTGATGGCGTGGATGCGCGAAGCCGGCATGGCCGCGCATCTCGACGCGATCGGCAATGTCTGCGGACGCTATGAAGGCGCGTCCTCGGGCCGGTCCTGCCTGATGCTAGGATCGCATTACGACACGGTGCGTGACGCCGGCCGCTGGGACGGTCCGCTCGGCATCATAACGGCGATTGCCTGCGTCGCGGACTTGCATCGGCGGCATGTTCGCCTGCCATTCGCCGTCGAGATCGTTGGTTTCGCCGATGAAGAAGGCGTGCGTTTCGGCTCGACGCTGCTCGGCAGCCGCGCCGTCGCCGGTACGCTGGATCGGCGGGTATTCGATTCAACAGATGTCGACGGCGTATCGATGCGCGACGCGATGGCGGCGTTCGGGCTGGACGCGGCGCTTGTTGGACAGGCCGCGCGCGCGCGTGGGGACATTCATGCCTATCTCGAACTGCATATCGAACAAGGCCCCGTGCTGGAGAGCGAACATCTGCCGGTCGGGGTCGTCACGGCGATCTCGGGCGCGACGCGGCTGGCGGTCTCGCTCGACGGGTTTGCCGGCCATGCCGGCACGGTCCCAATGGCGCTGCGGCGCGATGCGCTGGCCGGCGCCGCCGAATGCATCGTGGCGATCGAATCGCTCTGCAAGAGCGATGAGGCTCTGGTCGGTACTGTCGGGATCATTGATGCGCGGCCCGGCGCGACCAACGTGATCCCGGGTCGGGTCTCCTTCACCGTGGATGTGCGGAGCGCGTCCGATGCCGATCGCAAGCGCGCTGTGACCGATATCGCTCGCCGGATCGAGGCCATCGCCAGACGCCGCGATCTCGTGCCGCACATCGACGTGACGCATGAGAGCGGCACCGTGTCCTGCGCGCTTTGGCTGTCATCGCAGATCGGCGATGCCATCGCGGCCGAAGGTCATCGCATCTTGACGCTGCCGAGCGGCGCCGGCCATGACGGCATGGCGATGATTGACATCACGGCCATCGCGATGATCTTTGTGCGCTGTCGTGGCGGCATCAGTCACAATCCCGCGGAGCATGCGAGCGTCGAGGACGTCGATACCGCCGCGCGGGTGTTGCTGCGCGTGATCGAAAACTTTCGTCCGGTGGGACCATGACCGATATGAGCGATTTTCACGGCGTCTTTCCCTATCTGGTGTCGCCGACCGACGCCGATGGCGGTATTCGGACCGACGTGCTGGGCAAGCTCTGTGACGATCTCATCAAAGCCGGCGTCCATGGCCTCGCGCCGCTCGGCTCGACCGGCGAATTCGCCTATCTCAATCGTCGCCAGCGCACCGCCGTCGTCCAAGCCACCGTCGAGGCGGCGCAGGGCCGCGTGCCGGTGCTGGCCGGTGTCGCATCGACCTCGACGGCCGACGCGGTCGCGCAAGCCAAATCCTACGAGAAGCTGGGCGCGACCGGCATCCTCGCGATTCTCGAAGCCTATTTCCCGCTGAAAGACGCGCAGGTCGAGAGCTACTTCAAGGCGATCGCCGACGCGGTCGATCTGCCGGTGGTGGTGTACACCAACCCGCAATTCCAGCGTTCCGATTTGACGATCGACGTGGTCGCGCGTCTCGCGGAACATCCGCGCATCAAATACATCAAGGATGCCTCCAACAATACCGGGCGATTGCTCTCGATCATGAACCGCTGCGGCGACGAGCTGCGCGTGTTCGCGGCGTCCTCGCATATTCCGGCGGCGGTGATGCTGATCGGCGGCGTCGGCTGGATGGCCGGGCCGGCCTGCCTTGCGCCGCGCCAAAGCGTCGAACTTTACAATCTGTGCAAGGACGGCCAGTGGGAGGCGGCCTTGGCGCTGCAACGACGACTGTGGCGGCTCAACGAAGCCTTCGCGAAGTTCAATCTCGCCGCCTGCATCAAGGCCGGGCTCACCATCCAGGGTTACGATGTCGGCGATCCGATTCTGCCGCAGGCGGCGCTTGGCGCCGATGACCGCAAGGTGATCGCGGCGGTGCTGCGAGACATCGCGTGAGCGCATCAAGAGCGATCCCGTTACCTGACCGACATCGCTATGCGCCTCGCCGCACAGTGGAGAGGCGCGCGGAACATGACGGCTGCGGGAATGATCGATATTGGTATAAGCCATCCCACGAAGACTACGCCTAAAGGACGTTCCTGATGAATATTCTGCCCCCCAACATGCGCTTCGGCGCCGGCCAGCCGGTCAAGCGCCTTGAAGATGCGCGGCTGCTGACCGGACGCGGCCACTTCATCGACGACAAGCCGGCCGATGGCGCGCTGTGGCTCTACGTGCTGCGCTCGCCGCATGCCCATGCCAAGATCACCGCGATCGATCTCGACGCCGCAAAGGCGATGTCCGGCGTCGTCGCGATCTTCACGGGCGCCGATCTGATTGCCGACGACGTCGGCACGATCCCGACGCTGCCGATCTTCAAGCGCGCGGACGGCTCGCCGATGACGGTGCCGCCGCGCCGGCTGCTCGCGCATGAGATCGTGCGCTTCGCGGGCGAACCCGTTGCCGCCGTCGTCGCGGACTCGCGCGCGCAGGCGCAGCTCGCCGCCGAAGCGATCGAGGTGTCGTTCGACGTGCTTCAGGCGGTTGTCGATCCGGCCTCGGCGATTCAGCCCGGCGCGCCGGTGGTATGGCCCGATGCGCCCGACAACATCGCCGCCGTCATGACCTATGGCGACGCCGCGAAAGTCGAGGAGGCGTTCGCCTCCGCGCAACATGTCGTGTCGCTGGATCTGGTCAGCCAACGTCTGATTCCGGCCGCGATGGAGCCGCGCTCGACCATCGCCGAATGCGATCCGAAGACCGGACGTCTGACATTGCACGTGCAGTCGCAAACGCCGACCGGGACGCGCGACGCGCTGGCGGGCGCGATCCTGAAAATGCCGAAGGAGAATGTCCGCGTCGTGGTCGGCGACATGGGTGGCGGCTTCGGCCAGAAGACCGGCGTCTATCCCGAGGACGGCATCGTCGCTTATGCCGCCAAGAAACTTCAGCGCAAGATTCGTTGGCGTGGCGAGCGCACCGACGAATTCGTCGGCGGCACCCATGGCCGCGATCTGACCTCGACCGGCGAATTCGCGCTCGATGCCAAAGGCCGCGTGTTGGCGTTTCGCGTGCGTTCGCTCGGCGGCGTCGGGGCTTATGCGGCCGGCCCCGGTTTGATGATTCCGTTGATCCTCGGCCCGTTCGTCGCCACCGGCGTCTATGACCTGCCGCTGATCCATTTCGATCTCAAGGGCGTGCTGACGCACACCGCGCCGGTCGGGGCCTATCGCGGTGCGGGGCGGCCGGAAGCCGTGTTCATCGTCGAGCGGCTGATGGACAAAGCCGCGCGCCAGCTCGGCATGGACCCGCGCGCGATCCGCAAGGTCAATTTCGTCAAGCCGCAGCAGATGCCCTACACCAACGGCGTCGGCCAGGTGTATGACAGCGGCGCGTTCGCACACATGCTCGATCGCGTGTCGGAGTTGTCGGACTGGGACGGCTACAAGGCGCGCAAGAAGGACGCCCAGAAAAAGGGTCTGCTCTATGGCCGTGGCGTGACCAGCTATATCGAGTGGACCGGCGCGCGCGTTCACAACGAGACGGTGAAGATGCAGGCGACGGCGGAAGGCCGGCTGGTGATCTATTCCGGCACGATGGCGATGGGGCAGGGGTTGCAGACGACCTATTCGCAGATGGCCGCCGCCGCGCTCGGCATTCCGATCGACAAGATCGACGTGGTGCAAGGCGACACCGACCAGATCAACGGCGCGGGCAGCGTCGGGTCACGCTCGCTGTTCATCGGCGGCACCGCCGTTGCCGTGACCAGCAATACGCTGATCGATGCCGCGCGCGAGAAAGCCGCCGATCTGTTGGAGGCCTCGAAAGAGGACATTGAATACGGCGACGGCTGGCTGACCGTGGTCGGGACCGACAAGCGCATCGGCCTGTTCGAGATCGCCAGGACCGAGAAGGATTCCAAGCTCAGCGTCGAATCCGTCGGCGAGGTCGATGGTCCGACCTGGCCGAACGGCGCGCATATCTGCGAGGTCGAAATCGATCCCGACACTGGGATCACCCGCGTCGCGCGCTATACGACGGTCGATGATGTCGGCGTTGCGGTGAACCCGATGCTCGTCACCGGACAAATCCACGGCGGTGTCGCGCAAGGCATCGGGCAGGCGCTCTATGAAGGCACGTTCTACGATGCCGACGGGCAATTGCTGACCGCGACGTTCCAGGACTACTGTATTCCGCGCGCGCAAGACATGCCGCTGATCGATGTGACGCTGGACGGCTCGGCGCCGTGCCAGACCAATCCGTTGGGCGCGAAAGGCTGCGGCGAGTCCGGTGCGATCGGTGGGCCGCCTTGCATTGCCAATGGCGTGATGGATGCGCTCGCGCCACTCGGCATCGATGCGATCGACACACCGTTTTCGCCGGTGAAATTATGGCAGGCGATCCGCGACGCGAAGAAGGCACGGGCGGCCTAGAAATATCGGTCATTCCGGTTCGGGCGCGCAAGGTGGCGCGCGCGAACCGGAACGACACCAATAAACAACAAAAACCAAAAGGGAAAACGCCATGAAGAGTTACAAAGTCACGGATTTCAACGCCCCGCTCGAGGAAGTCAGCGCCGACACGCCGCAGCCCACCGGCACGCAGGTGCTGATCAAGGTGCGGGCCGCCGGCGTCTGCCATAGCGACCTGCATATCTGGGAGGGCGGCTACGATCTCGGCCATGGCCGCAAGCCGCTGTCGCTGAAGGAGCGCGGCGTGTCGTTGCCGCGCACGATGGGTCACGAAACCGTCGGCGAAGTGCTCGCCTTCGGGCCAGACGCCAAGGCGAACTACAGCGGCGATCTGAAAGCCGGCGATATCGCGCTGGTCTATCCGTGGCTTGGCTGCGGCCAATGCGAGGTTTGCAAGGCCGACAACGAGAACATGTGCCTGAAGCCCTATTCGCTCGGCGTGCATTGCGACGGCGGCTATGCCGACCACATGATCGTGCCGCATCCGAAATATCTGTTGAACCTGAAAGGGCTCGATCCCGTCACCGCCGCGCCCTATGCCTGCTCGGGGGTCACCACGTTCAGTGCGCTGAAAAAGGTCGAGGGCGACCTTCACAATCCGATCGTGATCATCGGCGCGGGCGGGCTCGGCTTGATGGCGCTGACGTTGCTGAAGGCGATGGGCGGCAAGGGTGCAATTGTCGTCGATATCGATTCACGCAAGCGCGAGGCCGCCGAGAAGGCCGGCGCCCTCGGCAGCGTCGATGGCGGCGCCGCCGACGCGCTGGAGCAGATTGCCGCGAAGGCTGGCGGTCCGGTCTATTCCGTGATCGATCTGGTCGGCAACGCCGCGACGACGCAGCTCGGCTTCGATTGTCTCGCCAAAGGCGGCAAACTCGTTATCGTCGGCTTGTTCGGTGGCGGAGCGACGTTCGCCTTGCCGTTGATCCCGATCAAGGCGATTACGATCCAGGGCAGCTACGTCGGCAATCTGAAAGAGACGCAGGAGCTGCTCGATCTGGTGCGCGAGAAGAAAATCGCGCCGATCCCGGTGACGCCGCTGCCGTTCGCGAAAGCCAATGACGCGCTGAACGACTTGAAGCATGGCCGGCTGGTCGGACGCGCGGTGCTGACGCCGTAGCGCACCGTCGCGTTCCGCTTCCCCTCTCCCCCGGGCGATGCATTCGCATCAAGTGGTGGGAGAGGGCGCCGTCGCCAAGCGAAGGCCGGCGCGGCCCGACTTTTCATAAGATCAGTTTGGTGGCGCCACGATGCCGAATCCGAAGGCGGCAAAGCCGCTCGCGTCGATGTCGGCGGTCGGTGCTTGCGGGTGCCGTTACTCTTTTTCTTCGGCAATCGCTTCCATCAGCGTGACGAGCTGGCGCTGCACAGTCTGATCCTTGATGCGGCTATAAGCGCGCAACAGACGCAGACTGAAGGCACTGTCGAGAAATAGCAGGCTTTCGACCTCGCGATTTTTGCCGTCACCATCGTAGAAGAAAGTCACCGGCACGTTGAGCGCGGTTGCGATCTGTTGCAGGCGTGAAGCGCCGACCCGGTTGACGCCCTTCTCGTACTTCTGAACCTGCTGGAAGCTGACGCCGAGCTGTTCGCCAAGGTCCGCCTGCGAGATTTTCTGCTCGACACGACGGAGACGAATACGCTTTCCCATCTCGATATCAGGCTTGCCAGCACTGCGCTGTTTCATATTTTTGTCCACGCTTGTTCGTTGTCTTTTCATGATGAGGATAATGCTAACAGCGGTCGTTCGAAAAACGCGGGATGCGATTGCTGTCCGGATGGTGAGTTAACCAGATATCGAGCGAACGTTGCAATCCAAGATTGATCGGGACGAGCTTGGTGCCTAGCGCAAAACCATGGGCTGGGAATAGCCCTATCCCGACACCTTTCGTGACGGCCCAATAATTCGCACAAGCGACATTCGTTCGCATGACCACTGAAATATTTTGAGGAATACCGGGGAATAAGCTGGCAAAAATGTCGGCGAATGCGGTTTGATCGGCGAGCCGGATGGCCCAGCAGTGTTTTAGCAATCCAGCATACGTCTTTGCAGTTCCTAAGGTTTCAAATATATTTGCGGCTGGCGGACGCCATGGCATGGCATGGCGCTGGCCGCGGCTGCCTTCGCCGGAGCGCACCAGGGCGTGCGCTCAGCCTAGACATTGCTCCGGGTGATCGCTGAATAGATCATGGTCCGCAACTCGCGCCGGACGGTGTAGGCGTTCGACGGAATGACCTGCGTCATGAAGATCGCGATCAGGTCTTCGACGGGATCG
>JAQGJY010000050.1 GCA_028290325.1 Tardiphaga sp. | reverse complement strand
AGCCGCGCTTCAATAACCGCGCGCGCGGTCCACCGCATGCGCCGGTCTGACGCCGGCGCGCAAGGCATTCGCGGTGTGTTCGATCGTCTGACCAACGGCCGGGACGCTGACGTCACAGGCGTCGTGCGGCGTCAGCACGATGTTGGGATGCGACCAGAACGGATGCGCGGTTGGCAGCGGCTCGGCGAGAAAGACATCGAGCGATGCGCCGGCAAGTTGCCCGCTGTCGAGCGCGGCAAGCAGATCGGCTTCGACGAGGTGTTCGCCGCGCCCGACCTGAATGACGTAGCCGCCGGGCTTCATGCGCGCGAAGAGATCGCTATCGAGAAGTCCGCGTGTCTCAGGCGTCAGCGGCAGGAGGTTCACGAGCACTTCGGCCTCGCGCAGCATCGCGGCAAGACCCTCGGTGCCGTGAAAGCCGATGACATTGTCCGCCATCGGTTTGGCGGTCCGGCTCCACGCGTGAACCGGGAAGCCGAGCCGCGCGAGATCGCTCGCGACGCGCTGGCCCATCTCGCCGTAGCCGAGGATGCCGACCGGCACGTCTCGCGCCGGGCGCTGCGCAAACCGCTCCCAGCGCCGCGCGCTCTGATGCGCCAGATGCTTGCGAAAGCCGCGCTGATGCCAGATCACATGCCAGGTTACGAAGCCGGACATCATTTGCGCCTGCGCCGGTTCGACGACGCGCACCACATCGATGCCCTCGCGCAGGCTCGGGCAGTGCAGAATGCTGTCGGCGCCGGCCGCGATCGAGCAGACCGCCTTCAAGTTCGGGTAGTGCGCGAAGGCATCTGCGGGCGGATACCAGGCCACGGCCATCTCGATTGCATCCGGCGTCGCATCGGGATGATCGACGAAGGTGATCTGGCCTTTGAGCCGCGCGATCTCCGTGGCGAGATGCGCGCGAAGATCGAGGGTCTGGCTTAACAAAACACAACGCATGGATCAGGCAGCCTGTGGCGCGCTCTGGCCGGGGACGGCGCTCAGCAATTCGCGTGTATAGGCATGTTCGGGGTTCGCGAACAACTCCGCCGTCGGTTTCAATTCGACGATGACGCCGCGCTGCATCACCGCGATGCGATCGCAGATTTGCGCGGCGACGCGCAGGTCATGCGTGATGAACAGCATCGACAGGCCGAGCCGGGTTTTGAGGTCCTCGAGCAGCGCCAGCACCTGCGCCTGCACCGACACATCGAGCGCGGAGACGGCTTCGTCCGCGACGATGACGTCGGGGTCGAGTGCCAGCGCCCGGGCCATGCCGATGCGCTGGCGCTGGCCGCCCGAGAATTCATGCGGATAGCGATCGATCGCGCCGGGATGCAGGCCGACCAGGGCGAGCAGGTCGCGCGCGCGCTGGAGCGCAAGTTTCGGATCGAGGCCGCGCGCGATCGGCCCGTCGCTGATGATCTGGCCGACCTTGCGGCGCGGATTGAACGACGCATAGGGATCTTGAAAGATCATCTGGATGCGGTGGCGCTGTTCGCGCAGCTTCTGACCCGTGAGGCTGGTCAGATTGACGTCGCCGACCCGTACCGTGCCGCGATCCGCCTCGATCAGCCGCACCACGAGACGCGCGACGGAGGATTTGCCCGAGCCGGATTCGCCGACCAGGCCCAGCGTCTCGCCCTGAAATATATCGAAGCTGACGGCGTCGGCGGCTTTCACCTTGCGGTCCGGGCGAAACCAGCCGCCCGCCGTGACATAGGTCTTGTCGAGGCCGATGACTTCCACGGCCTTGGCGCGGCCATCCAGCGGCGCGCGCGCCGGCGGCTGTATCGACGGCACGGCCGCGAGCAGCGCCTTGGTGTACTCATGCTGCGGGTTCTTCAAAACCTCGATGACGGTGCCACGCTCGACGACCAGGCCGTGACGCAGCACGACGACGCGATCGGCAATGTCCGCGACGACGCCGAAATCGTGAGTGATGAACATCACGGCCATGTTGCGGCGGCGTTGCAGATCGCGGACCAGTTTCAGAATCTGCGCCTGCGTGGTGACGTCGAGCGCCGTGGTCGGCTCGTCGGCGACGAGAACCGTCGGCTCCAGCGCCAACGCCATGGCGATCATCGCGCGTTGCCGTTGCCCGCCGGACAATTGATGCGGATAAGCGCGGATGATGCGCTCCGGATCAGGCAGGCCGACCTCGCGGATAAGACCGAGCGCCTTGCCGCACCGCTCGCTGGGGCTCAGGAGCCCGTGAGCCTCGAACATTTCGGTGATCTGCTCGCCGATCCGCATCAGCGGATTGAGCGCCGTCATCGGCTCCTGAAACACCATCGCGATATGGCGGCCGCGCATGCCGCGCCAGCCGTCCTCGTCGAGCTTCAAGAGATCGCGACCCTCGACCACGATCGATCCGGCCTCGGTGCGGACCGTATCGGGCAACAGACCCATCAGCGCATGCGCGCACATCGATTTGCCGGAACCGGATTCGCCGACCACGCAGACGATCTCGCCGGGCACCAGATCGAGCGAGATGCCATCGACGGCATAGGCGCGCTCGGCCCCCGGCGGCAAGGCGATCTTCAGGTTGCGGATCGAGACAGCAGGGATCACGGGATCGCTCATCAGCGGCTGTCCTTGCGCAAACGCGGATTGAGTACGTCGTTGAGGCCTTCGCCGATCAGATTGAGCCCGAGTACCGCGACCAGAATCGCGAGGCCGGGAAAAACCGTGATCCACCACGCCTGACGAATGACGGTGCGGCCGGCACCGACCATGTAACCCCACGAGATCAGATTGGGATCGCCAAGGCCGAGAAACGACAACGAGGATTCCAGCAGGATCGCGGTGGCGACCATCAGCGACGCCAGCACGATGACCGGCGACAGCGCGTTGGGCAAAATCTCGCGCCAGATGATCCAAGAATGGCTCTGGCCGGTGACGATCGCGGCCTGCACATATTCGCGGGTCCGCAGCGAGAGAACCTCGCCACGGACCAGCCGCGCGACCGGCGGCCAGCTCACGATCGCGATCGCGCCGACGATCGAATAGATCGACGGTTGCAGGATCGCGACCAGCACGATGGCCAGCGCGAAACTCGGGATGGTCTGGAAGAATTCCGTGAAGCGCATCAGCGCATCGTCGATGCGGCCGCCGAAATAGCCGGCCATCGCACCGAGCGGCACGCCGACGATCAGCGCCACCAGCGTCGAGACGAGACCGACGAGGAGCGAAACGCGCGCGCCGTAGATCAGTCCGGCGAAGACATCGCGGCCGAGCGCGTCGGTACCGAGCGGCACCGCCGCGAGCGTGAAAGGCGGCACGAATGGCCGCTGCACCATGCGCCAGGGTGAGTTGGGAAACAGCCATGGGCCGGCGACGGCGATAATCACCGCAATGATCAGGATCACGACGCCGATCAGCCCGCCGGGATTCTTGAGCAGCCGCTTGAACAAGTTTCTCATGATGCAAATTCGATGCGCGGATCGACCAACCGGTAGACCAGATCGGTGATCAGATTGAAGATCAGCACCATGGCCGAACACACCACGAAGACGCCGAGCAGCAGATTGTAATCGCGCTGCAACAGGGCCTCGTAGAGCAGGCGGCCGATACCGGGCCAAGCGAACACCGTCTCGATCAGAACCGCGCCGCCGACCAGCGTGCCGGCATGAACGCCCGCCAGCGTGACGACCGGCAACAGCGCGTTTCGCAACACGTGGCGACGCTGGATGACGTTGTTGCGCAAACCCTTGGCGCGCGCCGTCTTGACGAAATCGAGGCGTTTGACCTCGAGCATGGAGGCCCGCGTCATGCGCGTATAGGTCGCCATGAAGAACAGGCCGAGCGTCATCGCGGGCATGATCAGATGCACGCCGATGTCGAGAACGCGCGCGACGCCGGTGTAGTTGCCGCCAACGGTTTCGTAGCCGAAGCTTGGCAGCCAGTTCAGGGTGACGGAAAATAACAGGATCGCCATCAGCGCGACCCAGAAAATCGGCGTCGCATAAAACAGCAGCGCCGCGACAGTGACCGCGGTATCCGCCCATGTGCCGGCGAAGCGCGCCGCCAAGGCACCGAACGTGATGCCGAGCGCCAGCGATATCGTGAAGGCGCTCAAGGTCAGGAGCAGCGTTGCGGGCAGGCGTTCGGCGATCAGGCTGGCGACCGGCATCTGCTGGCGGAACGAGAAGCCGAGATCGAGGCTGAGCACGCCTTTGACATAGACGAACAACTGTTCGAGCAGCGGCCGATCGAGCCCGAATTTCTCGCGCAATTGCGCGACGAAGATCGGGTCGCTGGCGCCGGCTTCACCGGCCATCACCACGGCCGGGTCGCCCGGAGCCAGGCGAATGAGAAAGAAGTTCAAAATGACGATCGCAATCAGGACGACGGCGCCCTTTGCGATTCTCTGTGCGATGAAGGACAGCATGTCGCGACGCGTTACTTGTCGATCCAGGCATCGCGGAAGCCGTCATTCACGCCGATGCCGGTGGTGATGAGGTTCTTGATCTTGCAATTGGTGATAGTCGGAAACTGCAGCTCAAGCAGCCACGCCACCGGGACGTCCTCCACCAGGATCTTCTGCGCCTTTTCGTATAATTCCTTGCGCTTGGAGTCCGGCGTGGCATTGGCGCCCTCGGCGAACAGCCGGTCCACTTCGGGATTGGAATAGCCTTCGACGTTGTTGAAGACCTGCCCCTTGGCGATGTTGCTGGAAATGTAGTTGCGGGCGACCCCAAGCGCGGGATCGCCGTACTGATAGAGATAGGTGAAGGCGATGTCGTAATCCCAGTCGCCGATTTTCTGATTCGATCCGGGCACGTCGGTCGCAATGGTTTCGATGTTGAAGCCGACATCAATCAGGTTCTGCTTCACGGCTTCGCCCCAGCGTTGCCAGGTTTCGCCATAAGGCAGTGGCATCAGGCGAACCTTCTCGCCCTTGTAACCGGCCTCTTTCAGCAGCGCCTTGGCCTTGGCCGGATCGAACGGATATTTCGGCACGTCGTCGGTGTAGAACTTGATCGTCGAGGCGGATGGGCCGGTGGCGACCTTGCCGAGGCCATTCCAGATCACGTCCTTCGCGAACTCGCGATCGACCGCATACATGATCGCCTGACGCACCTTCTTGTTCGCGGTCGGACCGGCGCGATTGTTCAGCCACATCCACGCCAGCGGGCTGAAGAATTCCCAGCCTTCGCCGGTGATGCATGCGCCCTTCACTTTGCTGAGACGCGGCACGTCGAAATTCTCGACCGAGCCGCCGGGCAGCACATCGACCTTGCCGGTCTCGAACGCGACGGAACGCGCCGCGGCATCCGGAATGATCTGCCAGTAGATGCCGTCGATGTACGGCTTACCCTTGACGTGGTAGTTCGGATTTTTCACGAGCTGGATGAAGGAGCCTTTCTTCCATTCCTTGAACATGAACGGGCCGGTGCCAATCGGCGTATTGTTGTTCGGATTGGTCTTGTAGTCGGTGCCTTCGTAAAGATGTTTCGGCACCATCGGCATCGAGCCGACTTCGAAGATGCCGAGGAACGGACCGAAGGGTTGCGTAAGTTTGAACACGACGGTGGTGTCGTCGGGGGTCTCGACCTTATCGAGCTGGACCAGATTGGTCCGCGCCCGTCCATGGGTCTGTTTCAGCATCTCGATCGAGAACAGCACGTCGGCCGAGGTGAACGGTTTGCCGTCGTGCCACGTTACGCCGGACTTCAGCTTGAAGGTGTAGGTTTTGGCGTCGTCACTGACGGACCAGCTCTCGGCGAGGCCGGGCAGCGGCTCCAGCGTCTTGCTGTAGCGCAGCAGGCCTTCATAGATATTGCCGGACACCATCTGCGTCGGGCCGTTTTGAATCTGCGCGAGCATCAGGCCCGGCGGCTCCGGCTGGATCACCGCGTTGATCCAGCCGCCCATTTTCGGCTCCTGCGCCCAAGCGGTCGCACCGAAGCTGCACGAGAGAAGAAGGCTGAGGGAGATCGCTTTCAACATGGCGTATAATCCTAACGCTTGAATGGCCGCGAGGCTCACACGCTGGCACGGTTGCTCGCAAGACGAAAGTCGCGACACCGTGCGCCAGAAAAATGAGCACGAGTTATATTGACGCGGGCCGGAGCATCTGCCGGTCATCGACGCCGGCGCGGATCACGATGCAGGTTTGATTTTGTTCGACAGCAGCCAGACGCCGACACAGACGGCGATCCGGATCTGTTGCGCGTGCGTCGCTTTGGCACCGTGGGTGCTGAAGGGTCGCGGGCACGCGTCGCACCTGCATTATTTCCCAAGGCCTGGCGGATTTTTAATCCAGCCATCACGCGATTCAAAATCGGAGATGGGCTACGAGCCGGTTGAAAGGTCTATTCACGCCGTGGGAGAGGGCGTCGCTTTGTTGGGAGACGAGTCATTCTTCCGACAAGCCTCTACCCCTTCGCCGTCCGCGCGGCGGGCGCGGGAGCGGCGGCGAGTTTCACCGGCACGTCCCAGATGTCTTCGGCATATTCCGCGATCGTGCGGTCCGACGAGAACCAAGCCATCCGCGCGACGTTGAGGATCGCCGCGCGCGACCACGCCGGCGGAATCTGCCAGCGCGCATCGACGCTTCGTTGCGCGTCACAATAGGAATCGAAATCCGCGCTGACCATGTAGTGATCGAGATGGCGCAGCGCGTGCGCGACCGAGGCGAAGCGGCCCGGATCGTCCGGCGAGAAATCGCCATTATCGATCGCCGCGATGGCGCGTGCCAGACGCGGAGACCGCGTGATGACGTCGCCGGCA
Source organism: Tardiphaga sp. (assembly GCA_028290325.1). GTDB lineage: Bacteria > Pseudomonadota > Alphaproteobacteria > Rhizobiales > Xanthobacteraceae > Tardiphaga. Next base: position 4,465 of record JAQGJY010000050.1, on the reverse strand, counting down.
TCGAGACCGATTTGGCGGCGGGCCACCACCTCCGCCGCGTCCATACCGAAGATCGCGATGTTGTCGACGCCGACATTGTCGCGGATTTCGATGTTCGCGCCGTCGAGCGTGCCGATCGTCAGCGCGCCATTCAACGACAGTTTCATGTTGCCGGTGCCTGACGCTTCCATGCCGGCCGTCGAAATCTGTTCCGACAGGTCGGCCGCCGGAATGATGACCTCGGCGAGGCTCACATTGTAGTCGGGTAAAAAAGCCACCTTGAGCTTGTCCCCGATCAGCGGGTCGTGGTTGACGACCGCCGCGACGTCGTTGATGAGCTTGATGATGAGCTTGGCGTAGCGATAGCTCGCCGCTGCCTTGCCGGCGAAGATTTTCACGCGCGGTGTCCAGTCGCGGGTCGGATCGTCGCGCATGTCGTGATACAGCGCGACGGTTTCGAGCACATTGAGCAACTGCCGCTTGTATTCGTGGATGCGCTTGATCTGCACATCGAACAGCGCGCTCGGATCGACCTGCACCCCGATGCGTTCGCCGATCACACGGGCCAGCGCGATCTTGTTCTGATGCTTCACGTGGCGGAATTTTTGCTGAAAGGCGCTGTCGCCGGCGAAGGCCTCAAGCCGCGACAATTGCGTCGGATCATCCAGCACCGCGTCGCCGCAGGCCTCGCGCAGCAAGTCCGTCAGCTTCGGATTGGCCAGCATCAACCAGCGGCGGAAGGTGATGCCGTTGGTCTTGTTGGTGATGCGGCCGGGATACAGCTGGTTGAGATCGCGGAACACGGTCTCCTTCATCAGTTCCGAATGCATCGCCGACACGCCGTTGATGCGATGCGACCCGATGAACGCGAGATGCCCCATGCGCACGCGACGCCCGGCGCGCTCGTCGATGATCGAGACCGAGGCGCGGAAATTGGTGTCGTCGGGTCGGATCGTGGTGGCGCGATCGAGATGCAGCGTGTTGATGCGGTAGATGATCTCGATATGGCGCGGCAGGCAGCGTTCGAACAGCTCGATCGGCCAGGTCTCCAGCGCCTCGGGCAGCAGCGTGTGGTTTGTATAGGATAACGTCGCGTTGGTGATCTGCCAGGCGTCGTCCCACGGCGTGTTGTGCAGATCGATCAGGATGCGCATCAACTCGGCGACGGCAAGACTCGGATGCGTGTCGTTCAATTGAACGGCGGCCTTGGCGGAGAGATTGCGCAATTGGCCTTCAGATTCCAGATGGCGCTTCACGAGATCCTGCAACGACGCCGAGACGAAGAAATATTCCTGACGTAGCCGCAATTCGCGGCCGGCGGCGGTTTCGTCGTTCGGATAGAGAAATTTGCAGATCGCTTCCGCGCGGGATTGCGCGGCGCTGGCGCCGAGATAATCGCCGGTGTTGAAGACGTCGAGCCGCAGCGGGTCGGGCGCGCGCGCCGACCAGAGCCTCAAAGCATTCACGTGCTTGCCGCGCCAGCCGACGATCGGCGTGTCGTAAGCGACGGCCTGCACCGTCTCGCCGGGATTCCATACCGATTGTTCGCGGCCGCGCGCATCGGTCTTGCGCACGACATGGCCGCCGAAATAGATTTGATAGACGACCTCGGGCCGCTGCAATTCCCACGGATTGCCGAATCCCAGCCATTCGTCGGGATATTCCTGCTGCCAGCCATGCGAGATGATCTGGCGAAACAGCCCGAAATCGTAGCGGATGCCATAGCCGAAGGCGGGGATTTGTAGCGTCGCCATGCTTTCCATGAAGCAGGCGGCGAGGCGGCCAAGGCCGCCATTGCCGAGCGCCGCGTCGGGCTCGCATTTTCGCAGATCGTCGAGGCCGACTCCGAGATCGCCGAGCGCCGCATCGAACAGCCGCAGCAGGCCCATATTGTTTAGCGCGTCGGTGAACAGACGGCCGATCAGAAATTCGAGCGACAGATAATAGACCCGCTTGCGGCCGGCGTCGTAGCTTTGCTTTTCCGTCACCAGCCAGCGGTGGACGACGCGGTCGCGCAGCGTCAACGCCGCCGCTTTGTACCAGTCGTGCCGGGTCGCGAGCGCCGCGTCCTTGCCGATGGCGAGCGCCAGCTTGGCGAGAATCGCGCTTTTGATCTCGGCCAGAGCGAGTTCGTCGAGCGGGATCGATTGCGGCTGGTGTGGAAGCGGAGACGATGGTTCGGTCAAACTGGCATGTCCCATGGCATTTTGCGCGAGTGGCTGGGTTAGGCCGCGAGCATAGCCGGATTGCGATAGGACCGAAACCCGCTCGGCTGCTGTGCTTTTGGCGGCGGTGGCGCGAATTCGGGCAGGGCGCGGTTTCGTTACATTCGGCGGGGTTGCTTCCCGAACCCGCTAGGCCTGACGAGGCGAGGGATTCCCGCGCGTAGGTGCCGCGTGCCGCTAAACGCGGCGCGTTGCCTGACCCCGACTTCGAATGGTCCCCAAGAACAAATTAAGAACTAATTTCAAGTCCTTGATATATCATTGTGATTCGGCGCCGTCGCGCCACAATATCTATGGCCTGATCATCCGAGCGAGGACTAGATGTCCCCTATTGCCTATAATTCCTTCGCCCTGACCCGGATCGCCGACTTCGCGCGGTCGCTGTCGCAGCTGCATCACGCGTCGCGGCGGCGGCCGGTCGATGACGACCAGATCGATCGGGCTTTCGACGCGGTCTGCGTTTCGGTCTGGGGTTACACCACCGACGATTTCGATGACGACCTGCTGTCCGGCGCGGATCACGCCTGGCTCGACACGCTGGACGAGGCGCATGCGCGAATCTTCGCGGCCGAGCAGGGCTACGACCTCGTCGATGACCATGGCATGCTGGCCGACTGGTGGGGCTATTGCTGGATGATCCTGGCCGAGAAGCGCGGCCTGCTGACGCCGGAGAATCGCGCCGCTGCCCGTGCCGCGATCGAGGACAGCTACCGCGCCGCGCCGAACGTGATCGGCGTTATTCTATCGCGCTAAGTCGGCGCGCTTGGCCTTGGGGGCGACGGCGGGCTTCGCGGCCGTGACCGGCGGCAGGTCGATCGCGACCGGCTTGCTGCTGTCGATCAAATCGGCGGTGACGGGCGCGACCTTCATCTCGCCGAGCTTGGCCCGGACATCCGAGGTCAGGCCCGGAAACGAAGCGACCGGCGTGAATTCCGGGCTTTGATTCGCGCCGAGCCGGACGCCGGAAAACGCGACAAGGCCGTTCGACGTCGCGACCACGTCGCCGGCTTTCAACGACGTATCGAGCGACAGATCCACCGGCGCGAGACCCGCCGCCGAACGGCCGTTGCACGTGCAATCCGGTTTCAGCGCCTTGCGATAGGCGAAGGCGTTTTCGGAATCCGCGTAACGTTCGCCATTGGACGACGCACTTTCGATGCTGCCGCCAAAGAACACCTTGGTGGCGCTGGCCGGGCAGAACGCCTGACACATCTGCGCGGCCGGCATGCCGCTGCGCGACATCAGCGGAAAGTATTTTCCATCGCAGGTGCGGACGCAGAAAGCTGGCCCGGAGCCGCCACTGGAGACGGGGCGCGGCGGCGGCGCGGCCTGCTGATTAAGGCCGAACGGATCGGCGAAAAAATTCTCGATCGGCGAAGCCTCGGCCGGCCGCTGCTGGCGCTGCTGCTTCTGCGGTTGACCGCCATTGAACAGGAAATCAAAGAAGTTCTGCGCCGACGCGGGATGCAGCACGGCGACGCTCGCGAAAGCCAGCCCCAGCAACGCTGGTTTCCACCCTGAAAACGGACGCCACATCGATTCACCGCCGCAAGCCACAGCCACGCGCGGCGCGCACGGCTTGGGTTTCGACCTTAAGCAATCATGGTAAACAGGACGTAAGCGAATTGCCATCGCTCGCAATGACGGCGTACGGCCGTCACTTATAGAACAGCCACCCGGTCACCAGGAAGATCGGCAGCAGAACCGCGCCGGACCACGCCATATAGCCGAAGAAACTCGGCATCCTGACGCCGGCGTCGCGCGCGATGGCATAGACCATGAAGTTCGGCGCATTGCCGATATAGGTGTTGGCGCCCATGAACACCGCGCCGGCCGAGATGGCCTGCAAGGTCGCGGCACCCGCGGTCATGAGGACTTTGGCATCACCGCCGGCGAGTTCGAAGAACACGAGGTAGGTGGGTGCGTTGTCGAGGAACGACGACAGAATTCCGGTGAGCCAGAAATAGGCCAGTGGATTTTGCGAACCATCCGGATTGCTGACGAGCCCGATCAGCGGCGCGAACACGCCGGCCTGACCGGCCTGCAACATCGCCATGACCGGCGCGATACAGATGAAGATGCCGGCGAATAACACGGCGACCTCGCGGATCGGCCCCCATGAGAATCCGTTGGCGGCGCGGATACTGGTTTTTGTCAGTCCCATCGACGCCAGCGTGACGAGCACAAAGACGCCGTCGCGCAACAGGTTTTGCAGTTCGAGCGCGGCGCCGGCGACGACCAATGTGATGCCGGGCTTCCAG
>JAQGJY010000029.1 GCA_028290325.1 Tardiphaga sp. | reverse complement strand
GGCCCGGCCTGATCGATACCGAGATTCACGCCTCCGGCGGCGAGCCCGACCGCGCGCATCGGCTGGCGCATAACGTGCCGATGAAACGCGCCGGCACCGCCGACGAAATCGCCAATGCCATTGTCTGGCTGATGTCCGACGAAGCGTCTTACGTGACGGCGACGATCCTCGATGTTTCCGGCGGGCGCTGAGCGACAGGGTTGCTGTAAAATGTAAGGATGACCGACGAATTCGAGAGCGAGCGATGGTGGAAGAGGTCGATCTCAGATTTTGGGCGAGCGAATGAAACGGCTTCAGGGCGACGTTCGCCTGCTCAAAAACGATACGGCGCAGATGCGGGCTGACAGCGCCAAAGTCGAAAGCGAGCTGGCCGCGCTCGACGCCAAGGTAACCCGCCTCGAGAACACTCTGGAAGGCTTTGGCCGATCCGTCGATGACCGCTTCGACCAGCAAGTCGAACTCATCAAATCAAGTTTCCGAACACTGATGACCGAAATTCAAACCTGAAGAAGAATTGATATGGCTTCCTACGATCTCGTTGTTATCGGCACCGGCCCCGGCGGTTACGTCTGCGCGATTCGCGCGGCACAGCTCGGCATGAAGGTCGCCGTCGTCGAGAAGAATCCGACCTTCGGTGGCACCTGCCTCAATGTCGGCTGCATGCCGTCCAAGGCTCTGCTCTACGCGTCGGAAATGTTCGAGGAGGCCGGGCATTCCTTCGCCAAGATGGGCGTGGTGGTGAACGCGCCGTCGCTCGATCTGCCGGCGATGATGAATTTCAAGCAGCAGGGCATCGACGGCAATGTGAAGGGCGTCGAATTTCTGCTGAAGAAAAACAAGATCGATGCGATCATGGGCGCTGGCCGCGTGCTCGGTACCGGCAAGGTCGAAGTCAAATCCGCCGACGGCAAGACGCGGGTGGTCGAGACCAAGAACATTGTCATCGCGACCGGGTCGGCCGTGGCGCAGCTCAAGGGCATCACGATCGATGAGAAGCGCATCGTGTCGTCCACCGGAGCGCTCGCCCTCGACAAGGTGCCGGGCAAATTGCTGGTGATCGGCGCCGGCGTGATCGGGCTCGAGCTGGGCTCGGTCTGGAAACGCCTGGGCGCGGAGGTCACGGTTGTCGAGTATCTCGATCGCATTCTGCCCGGCATGGATGGCGAGGTCGCCAAGCAATTCCAGCGCATTCTCGAAAAGCAGGGTTTCAAGTTCAGACTCGGCAACAAGGTCGCGAGCGTCGATAGTTCGGGGCCGACGCTGAAGGTGCTGGTCGAACCGGCGAAAGGTGACGGCAAGGCCGAGACGCTGGAGGCCGACGTGGTGCTGGTGGCGACGGGCCGCGTGCCCTACACCGCCGAACTCGGTTTCAAGGAGGCCGGCCTCGCGCTGGATGAGCGCGGCCGCATCAAGACCGACGGTCATTTCGCGACCAGCGTCAAGAATGTCTATGCCATCGGTGATGTCATCGTCGGGCCGATGCTTGCGCACAAGGCCGAGGACGAAGGCGTCGCCGTCGCGGAAATTCTGGCAGGGCAGGCCGGTCACGTGAATTACGGCGTCATTCCGGGCGTGGTCTATACGACGCCGGAAGTCGCCTCGCTCGGCCAGACCGAGGAGGAACTGAAAGAGGCCGGCACCGCTTACAACGTCGGCAAGTTCCCTTTCACCGCGAATGGTCGCTCCAAGGTCAACCAGACCACCGACGGCTTCGTCAAGATCCTCGCGGATGCCAAGACCGATCGCGTGCTCGGCGTTCATATCATCGGCCGCGAGGCCGGCGAGATGATCCACGAGGCGGCGGTGCTGATGGAATTCGGCGGCTCGGCGGAAGATCTCGCGCGCACCTGCCACGCGCATCCGACGCGCTCGGAAGCGGTCAAGGAAGCCGCGATGGCGGTCGCGAAACGCGCGATTCACATGTGAGGCGATGCGGCGACTCATCGCCGCCGACCCCTCGATGACGAGGAACGATAGCTGCCTCGCAATGACGATGTCGGGCTTGGCAACGCGCGGGATCGGGGGGAAACGGGTAAGGCATGACACAGCGCCACATCAAGACTCCCGTTCTCGACATCGCCTATCGCCAGACCGGCCCCGCCGACGCGCCGGCAATCGTGCTGCTACACGGATTTCCTTACAGCGCGCAGGGTTATGACGAGGTCACGTCGCTTCTCGCCGACAAAGCCCTGCGCGTCATCGTGCCGGACCTGCGCGGCTATGGCGGCACCCGGTTTCTGTCCGCCGATACGATGCGCTCTGGCGAGCAAGCCGCGCTCGGCAGCGATTTGCTGGACCTGCTCGACGCGCTCAATATCGAGAACGCCGTGCTCGCCGGCTACGATTGGGGCGGCCGCGCGGCCTGCGTGGTGTCGGCGCTGTGGCCGGAGCGCGTGCGCGGCCTGGTCAGCGGCAACGGCTACAACATCCAGAACATCGCGGCGTCGGCCACCCCGGCCGATCCCGCGCAGGAACGACGGCTCTGGTATCAATACTACTTTCATCTCGCGCGGGGCCATAACGGCCTCACCGCGAACCGTTATGATTTATGCAAGCTGCTCTGGACGCTCTGGTCGCCGAGCTGGACGTTCGACGAGGCGACCTATGCGCGATCGGCCGCGGCCTTTGAGAATCCGGATTTCGTCGATGTGGTGATCCATTCCTATCGGCATCGGTTCGGCAGCGTGGCCGGTGATCCCGCTTATGCCGAGATTGAAGCGAAGCTGGCAACGCAGCCGGCCATCCGTGTGCCGACGATCGACCTGCAAGGCGCGGATGACGGCGTCAACCTCGCGGCAGGTTCGGAAGGCCACGCGAAACATTTCAGCGGACGTTATGAGCGCCGCGTGCTGGAAGGTGTCGGCCACAATCCGCCGCAGGAAGCGCCGCGTGCTTTTGTCGCGGCGGTGCTTGAGCTGTGCCGATAGCGGCGGCGATGAGCGCCGCGCGTTCCACGGCGATTTGTCAGGACTACGATACCCGAAAGTCGGGTCGCCCGGCGTCGGGATCGATGGTAGCGTGACCGACACTCGCCGGGTGAACGGGGCTCCTGATGGCGTCTTCAAAAGGAAAGCATTTTCAGATCGCGCTCGATGCCATTGAGCGAATCGAGGCGCAGCGCTCGGCTGACGACTTGAACACCGCCGTCAAACACTCCATCGCCACGTTCGGTTATCAAAATCATTGCTTCGTGCTGCCGCGCAGCTTGGCGATGCCGGCCTTGCGCGAGCGCAAACTGTTGATGTCGTGGCCGCAAGCCTGGTTCCGCCAGTACGACCGCTGGGCCAAAGACGACGCCGTCGCGACCGCATTCCGCTCGAGGCGCAGTTCTTTCCGATGGTCCGATCTGGACATCCGCGCCACCGCGTCGCTTCGCGTCATGGAAATGGCGAGCGACGATTTCGACATGAAGAAAGGGTTCGGCATTCCGATTTTCGGGCTTGATGCGCTCGAGGCCGGCGTATCGTTCTCGGGACCGGATCTTGACGAGACCGACGAGGCGAATTTCGCCGTTGAGCTGATCGGAATTTATGCGTTCAATCATTATACCAAATTGCGCACGGCTGAGCGCAAGCCGTCGCTGACGCCGCGTCAGCGCGAAATGATGAAGTGGGTTGCGGCCGGAAAGACGGCCTGGGACATCAGCGTCATCATGTCCGTGTCGCAGGACACCGTGAACAAGACCCTGGCGGCGGCGATGCGAAATCTCGAAGTGGTCACCCGCGCGCAGGCCATCGCCGAAGCCCTCCGACGCCGCGAGATCGAGTTCTAGCGGTTTGTCAATTCCCTGACGATGGGATCGCTGCAAAATCGTAACTGCTGTGCACTCCGCAAACGCTTTTGCGGGGAGTTGCGCCATGATCAGGATCATCGACAAATCGAACATCCATCAATTTCCTAAGACGATGGACCAACAGTTTCGTCTTCGACATGCCGTCTTCGTCAAGGAAAAGGGCTGGAAGGATTTCGAGAAGGAAGGCGTCTACGAGAAAGATCAGTACGACAACGACAACGCGACCTACGTGATCTCGATCGACAGTCAGGGCGATGCCATCGGCTGCTTTCGCCTCTATCCGACCATGCTGCCGCATATGCTCAGCGAGACGTTTCCAAATCTGGTCGAAGGCAGCGTCACTCGACGTCCCGATGTCTACGAGATCACCCGATTCCACCTGAGCAAGGCGGCGCGGCAAACCACAGCCTGGCTTGAGCTGGTCGCAGCGATCGCGGAGGTCGGTCTTGACCTGGGTTTGTCCGGCGTCACGGGCCTGACGCGGACGTTGCGGATACCGGCGATGCAGGCGGCCGGCCTCTCGATCCGACCAACCGGACTGCCCGTCTTCATGGACGGCGAATCCAACGTCTCGGTCATCATCGATATCACCGAACAGAGCCTGTCACGCATCAACTTAAATCGCGGCAGCACGGCCTCCGTTCTCGAACGCAATCTGGACCGTCGCGACCGGGCCTAACCGCTCATCATTCGCGATCGCGTTCACAAACAGCCACGAGTATCCGGGCCGATGCCGACCTCCAATCGCACGTCACATGACGATTTGATCTCACACCTGATCGCGGCGCTCCAGGCGGCGCGGTCGCTGCGCATCGATGCCGTTGAAAAGCTGGTTCGCATGTCGCTGATCGAGCTGGGACAATCGATCGCAAGCGGGGCGACGCAGCGACCAAAACGGCGGCCCAACAACGCGCCCGAGCCCGGCCCCGCCGGGGCCGGCTGCGATCCGACGGCTCAGAAGCCTCGCAAGACAAAATTGCCGCAACCGAAGACAGCGTTGGCGCCGCGCGAATTATTGCTGGTGGCGGATATCGACCGCGAGATGCCTGACGCAAGCGGTCCGGCCCGCAACGACGCGGTGATCCGGCAACGGCCGCCGGACTATCCGACGATTCCGCGCCGTCGTCTGCCGCCGCGCCGGACCGGCAGTCGCGGATGACATCCCGCGACGACACCGTTCGCGTTTACGACCAGCGACGGCGAAGCAGGAACAGCAGCACAATGACGATGAGTCCGAGACCGAGCGACAGCGCCTTCCAGAACAGAAGCGGGTTGCGCTCGATCAGCGGCTTGGCCGACGCCTTGAGCCAGCGCTCGTCCGGGTGGCGTAGATCATGGATGAATTCCGACACGTCCGCGTAGCGCTTGAGCGGATCGGGATGGACGGCCTTTTCCAGAACGCCATCCATCCACGCCGGGATCTCGCTGTTATCGTCGAGCGCCGAGCTAAACTTCAATTTACGCTGTTGTGACTTGCTGCGGGTCTGCGCCATTCGCGCGCCATAGGGCAAGCGTCCCGTCAGCATCTGATAGGTGATCGCGCCAAGCGAGAAGATGTCCGACGCCGCCGAGCCCCGCTCGCCGAGGAAATATTCCGGCGCGGTGTATTGCACGGTGCCGAGAATGTCGCTTTGCAGTTTCAATGGCGCGCTTTCGGCGACGCCGGCGATCCGCGTCGATCCGAAATCGATGATCTTCACCGTGCCGGTCTTGTCGATCATGATGTTGTCCGGGCGCAAATCCTGATGCAGCATTTCCTTGCGATGAAACGCGCGCAATCCCTTGCCGATCTGCTCGGTCAGCCCGCGCACGGTCTCCAGATCAGGCTTCGGATTGTCGCGCATCCATTGCGACAGCGTCTGTCCGTCAACGAATTCGGTCACCACGTAGAGAAAGTTGCGTTTGCGTGATTGCAGGCACGGCTTCAGCACGAACGGGCTGTTGATGCGCCGCGCCGCCCATTCCTCCATCATGAAGCGCTTCAGATAGGCGGCGTCATCGCGCAGGTCGATCGACGGAATTTTCAGCGCGACGCGTTCATCCGTCTCGGTATCGACGGCGAGATAGATATGGCTGCGGTGGCTGGCATGGATTTCGCGAATGATGCGGTAGCCGTCGAGCACCGTGCGCGCCTCCGGCAACGGCGGCGGCGGCAGTTCGGAGACCTGCGCGAACGCCTCGCTGGCCTTGCTGTCCGGCAGCGCGTCGATCCGCACGATCTGGATCGTGAGATTGTCGGGACTGCCATTCTCGAAAGCGTTCTCGACGATGCGGCGGGCGGCGGCGTCGAGATCGCTGGTGGCTTTGACGGCGTCGAGAATGCCGCGCGCGCTGATATGTTCGTAGACGCCGTCAGTCGCCAGCACGAAGACGTCGCCGGTCTCGACCTTCAGCGCCTGATAGTCGATCTCGATCTGCGGATTGATGCCGAGCGCGCGGCTGAGATAGCTCTGCTGTGACGACACCACGATGCGATGGTCGTTGGTCAGTTGTTCCAGCGCCAAGCCGGCAACGCGATAGATGCGGGAATCGCCGACATGAAACAGATGCGCCGTCGTGGATTTGATGACGATCGCGCTGAAGGTGCAGACATAGCCGCGATCCTTGTCGTGGGGATCGTAGCTGCGGCGTGTCTGCGAATGCAGCCATGAATTGGTCGCGGCGAGCACGCGGTGCGCCGACGTCTTCACCGACCATGAGTCCGAGGTGCAATAGTAATCCGTCAGGAAGCCTTTGACGGACGACTCGCTGGCGACGCGGCTGACCTCGCTGCTGCTGATGCCATCGGCCAGCACCACGGCGATGCCCTTGCTGCCGAGCAGCGGCTCGGCGGGAATCAGCGCGCCGTGAAAATCCTGATTTGTCGGCTTGCGCCCCTTGTCCGAGTGCTGGCCGATCGAGATCGAGAGTTCACGCCGCATGGGTCACGCTGTCCGAATCAAGCGTCGCGGCTTTTGTCCCGGGCATCGCATCACCAGCGAATCGCGGTGATGTGCGCGGACCGGACGTCGCCAAGGCATCGTCTGTTTCAGTCCCGGCCCACAGCGGCATCGCCGGCCGCGCCGCGTCCGGGACACCGGCGTCTGGAACGATGATGATTACCGCGCCAGCGCGGCGTTCCGCTTCGGCCCGGTCTTGATATGCGTGGCATATAGCGTCAGGCCTGTAAACGACAGCCCGCCG
>JAQGJY010000025.1 GCA_028290325.1 Tardiphaga sp. | reverse complement strand
CCCGTGCGGTTTCGATCGCCGTCGCGCTGTTGATGGTGATGATCTCGTCAATGACCGCGCGATCGAGAATATCCGGCACGAACCCGGCGCCGATGCCCTGAATCTTGTGCGGCGAATGCTGTCCGCCGGACAGGACCGGGCTTTCTTCCGGCTCGACGGCGACGATTCTGACCGAGGCGTTGTGCTGCTTCAACACCTGGCCGACCCCGGTGATGGTGCCGCCAGTGCCGACACCGGCGACGAAATAATCCAGATTGCCGTTCGTGTCGTTCCAGATCTCGGCGGCGGTGGTCCGACGATGAATCTCCGGGTTGGCGAGGTTCTTGAACTGTTGCGGCATCACCGCGTTCGGTGTCGTGCGCACCAGTTCCTCGGCGGTGGCGATGGCGCCCTTCATGCCCTGCCCCGCCGGCGTCAGCACGATCTCGGCGCCAAGAAAGGCCAGCATCTTGCGGCGCTCGATCGACATCGATTCCGGCATTACCAGTTTCAGCCGATAGCCCCTCGCCGCCGCCACATAGGCCAGCGCGATGCCGGTATTGCCCGAGGTCGGCTCGATCAGCACGGTATCGGCATTGATGACGCCGGCCTTTTCCATCGCCTCGACCATCGCGGCGCCGATCCGGTCCTTCACGCTGGCGGCCGGATTGAAGTATTCCAGCTTGGCCAGGATGGTGGCGTGGACGCCGTGTTCCCTGGGCAGACGGTTGAGGCGGACGATCGGCGTGTCGCCGATCGCCTCGACGATGCTGCCGAACACGCGGCCACGGCCGGGGCGGTGCGTCTGCGATGTCGATGCGTGATCCATGGCCAATCCCCTGATGTGCAAACCGACAGCGTTAATGGTTTGTGAAATCCGATCTGCTTGATGTGGCGCAGCCCGCGATGACGCGCAAGTGACAATGCGGCGCGGCCCGATGACGGCGTCTCGATCGCGGCGTGTTGCGCTGCAAACCTTTGCCATCAGGAATCGCGAAAGCAACGCATTTGTGTTGCGACACCGTCAAAGATCGCCGCTAGATTCTGACTTGTTATTCAGGTGCTGCACCACGAAGGAGGCCACGATGCCGGCAATCGCTGTGAACCAGACGATCAGTCCTCGCCACGCGTCCCCCCGCGGCGTCGAGATGCCGACGTGCACCGTCTGCGCCGACTCGATGATCGCGGCGGAGGCCTCGGCCTACGTGTCGGACAATGTCGTCAGCTATCTTTGGACCTGCGAAACCTGCGGTTACGGGTTCGTGACCAAACACGAGATGCGACGGATCGTCTGTAATTAAGCCATCGCTACTTTAGCGCGGCGCGATATCGCCGCGCGCCCAGTCGGCCTTGGTGCGGGCGCGGAAATCCGCGAAGCAACCTTCTGCGATCGCGGCGCGAATGCCCTGCATCAGGCTTTGATAATACGCGATGTTGATTTCCGACAGCAGCATGGCGCCGAGCGTTTCGCCGGCTTTCACCAGATGATGCAGATACGCGCGGGCATAGCCGCTGGTCGACGGCCACGCGCTGGTCTCATCGAGCGGCCGCGGATCATCGGCATGGCGCGCGTTCCGTAGATTGACCTGTCCGTAGCGCGTGAAGGCCACGCCATGCCGGCCGTTGCGGGTCGGCATCACGCAGTCGAACATGTCGATGCCGCGCGCCACCGCCTCCAGCATGTCGTCCGGCGTGCCGACGCCCATCAGATAACGCGGCCGATCCGGCGGCAACAAAGGCGCGACCTCCTCGATCATCGCCAGCATCACATCCTGCGGCTCGCCGACGGCGAGACCGCCGATGGCGTAGCCGTGGAAGCCCAGCTCGACCAGCCCGCGCGCGCTGGCCTGGCGCAGCGCCGGCACGTCGCCGCCTTGCGCGATGCCGAACAGCATGCGCCCGGCGGGCGCGGTCTCGAACGCGCGCTTGCTGCGTTCCGCCCAGCGCAACGACAAATCCATCGCGCGCGCGATGTCGGCATGGTCGGCCGGCAGCCGCACGCATTCGTCGAGTTGCATGGCGATATCGGAGCCGAGCAGCAGTTGGATGTCGATCGCGCGTTCGGGCGACAGCTCATGGCTGCTGCCGTCGATATGCGAGCGGAAGGTGACGGCTTGTTCCGTCACCTTCCGCAATTGCGCCAGCGACATCACCTGAAAGCCGCCGGAATCCGTCAGCATCGGCCCGTTCCAGCCGGTGAAGCTCTGCAAGCCGCCGAGCCGCGCGATCCGTTCCGCGCCGGGCCGCAGCATCAGATGATAGGTATTGCCGAGCACGATATCCGCGCCGGCATCGCGGACCTCACGCCAGTGCAGGCCCTTCATGGCGCCTGACGTGCCGACCGGCATGAAGGCCGGCGTCCGCACCACGCCATGCGGCGTCGTCAGCCGTCCGGCCCGCGCGACTCCGTCCTGGCCCAGCAACTCGAAATGGTTGGGAAGGCTCATGCCGATCTTTCGTCGCGGAACAGCAGGCTGCCGTCGCCATAGGAATAGAACCGATAGCCGGTTGCGATGGCATGGGCATAGGCCGCCTTCATGGTGTCGAGGCCGGCAAAGGCCGACACCAGCATGAACAACGTCGAGCGCGGCAGATGGAAATTCGTCACCAGCAGATCGACGGCGCGGAAGCGGTAACCGGGCGTGATGAAGATGGCGGTCTCGGCGGCGAAAGCCCGGATCGTGCCGTCGGCGTCAGCGGCGCTTTCGAGCAGCCGCAACGACGTCGTACCGACGGCAACGATGCGGCCGCCTTTGGCCCGCGCCGCATTCAACGCGTCGGCGGTCGCCGATGAGATCGTGCCCCACTCCGCATGCATCTTGTGCGCCGACGTGTCGTCGACCTTCACCGGCAGGAAGGTCCCGGCCCCGACATGCAGGGTGACTCGATGGATGCCAACGCCCCTCGCCAGCACCGCAGCCTCAAGCTCGGGCGTGAAATGCAATCCGGCCGTGGGCGCGGCAACCGCGCCGTCTTGGGTGGCGAACATGGTCTGGTAATCGTCTGCGTCGCGCTCGTCCGGGGCGCGCTTCGAGGCGATGTAAGGCGGCAGCGGCGTCAGGCCGACGTCAGCGATGGCTTGATCCAGCGCCGGACCGTGAAACACGAACCCGAAGACGATGTCGCCGGCCTCGCCTTTGCTCTCGACGGTGGCGTCGAGATGTCCGAGCAGGCAGACCCGGCCCTCACTGCCGAAGCGAACGGTGTCGCCCGCTTCAAGTTTCCTGGCGCCTTTGACCAGCGCCTGCCAGCGCGAGCCATCGATGCGCTTGATCAGCGTCGCGTCGATCGCGGCTTCGACGCCGCGCCCGAGGCGCCGGCCGGTCAGTTGCGCGGGGATGACCTTGGTATCGTTGACGACAACCTGATCGCCCGCGCGCAGATAGGCCGGCAGATCCCGCATGATCTGGTCTTGCGGCGGCTGTCCCGGCCGCACCACCAGCAGGCGCGCGGCGTCACGCGGCTGGGCCGGGCGCAGCGCGATGCTGTCGGCGGGCAGATCGAAATCGAAAAGGTCGGTGTGCATGGTTCAGTGAGCCGTCATCGCGAGGAGCGGCGATCCTCATCCCCGAGGATCGACCGCGACGAAGCAATCCAGTCTGCCTTTGGCATGAAAAGAGCCGGATTGCTTCGTCGCAAGCCTGTCTCGACGCCGAGAAGGATCAATCCCCGCAATGACGACGACGCTCGCCGTTGTGGACGGGCTTCTGAATCACGCCGCCGCGTCGGCCGCCATACGCGCCTTGACGATCTTGTCCGGGTTCTGCACCGGCTCGCCGCGCTTCATCTTGTCGACATTCTCCATGCCCTCGGTCACCTTGCCCCATACGGTGTATTGACCGTTGAGGAACGAGGCGTCGTCGAAGCAGATGAAGAACTGGCTGTCGCCGGAGTCCGGGCTGGCGGCGCGGGCCATCGACGTGG
>JAQGJY010000018.1 GCA_028290325.1 Tardiphaga sp. | reverse complement strand
GGATGAAAGCGGTCGGTCTGGATGTGGCAGGAGCCGCTGACGATGCAGGCGGGAAACGACACGACCGAGGAATTGACATGATAGGCCGGCAGCGGATTGTAGATGCGCTCGCCAGCCGGATCGAAGGCCGCGAGATGCCCGCGCGTCGCGTACCAGACGCCGCAGGCGACCTCGTAACCATGGGAGAGGACGCAGCCTTTCGGGCGACCGGTGGTGCCGGATGTGTAGAGAATGCTCGCCGGCGTTGCGGCTGTAACCGCCTCGGCGCGGGCGGGCGTCGTTGGCGCGGGCAGCGAGCCAAGATCGTCGAACAATCCGACCGGCGGCCTATGCGCCGCGAGCGCGATGCCGGCCAGCAATTGCTCGCGGCGATCGTCGGCGACGATGGCCAGATCGGCCTTCGAATTGTCGATAAGGTAGCCGATCTCGGCGGCGCGGTAATCCGGATTGACCGGCACGATGCAGGCGCCGAGCGTGTTGAGCGCCAGCTTGTGAAGGAAATGCTCGGGCCGGTTGTCGAGCAGCATGACGACGCGGTGGCCGTGGCCGAAGCCGCTGGCGCTGTAGGCGGCGCAGAGTCGACCGACCTCGTGCGTCGCGGTGGCGAAGTCGATTTCATAACCGCGCGGATGATAATTGCGATGCGCGCCCTCAGGCACGCAGAGAAACGGTCGCGTCGCATAGGCCTCGGCGGCGCGCGCGAACGCCTCGCCGATCGTGGTGGTCTCATCGGTCGCGATCATCGACGCCATTCGCTCTGCGCGGCGGTGTCCAGCAGCCGGCGTGCCTGTTTGAGATGCGGCATGTCGAGCATCTGGCCGTCAAGCCCGACGACGCCGTCGCTCGATGCGGCAAACGCCTCGACCACGCGCGTTGCCCACATGATTTCTTTGTCGGTCGGCGTGAAGGCGCGATTGATGATCGCGACCTGATCGGGATGGATCGCCATCATGCCGCGAAAGCCGTCGCGCTTGCCGGCGACGGCATAGGCTTCGAGCCCGGCGAGATCGCGGAAATCGGGATAGACGGTTTCGACCGGGACGACGTCGGCGGCAATCGCGCCCGCGAGACACAAAGATCGCGCCATCTGGTAGGTGAAATACAGCGCGCCATTGGCGTCGCGATTGGCGCTGGCGCCAAGCGCGGCCGCGATATCTTCGGCGCCCCATGTCAGCCCGTGAAGTCGCGGGCTGGCATGTTTGTAGCCGCCGAGCGCGAAGATCGACGGCGCGGTCTCGGTCGCGACCGGCATGATCTTGACGCGGCCTGATGAGATGTCGAAGGCCGGCTCCAGCGCGTCGAGATAATGCGCCAGAGTGGTGACGTCGGCGGGCCCGTCTACCTTGGGCAGGATGATGCCGTCCGGTCGTCCTGAGATGATCGCGGCGAGATCGAGTAGCGCATCCGGCGTATCGAGCGGATTGATCCGCACCCAGAGTTGCTGCGTCGTGCGATCCTGCTTCGCGACCAGATAATCGCGCACCATGATCCGCGCTTCGGGTCGTCGCGCGGCGGTGACGGAGTCTTCGAGGTCGAGGATCAACGCATCGGCCGCGCCGGTCGCGCCTTTGTCCATCTTCTTCTGGCTGTCGCCGGGCGTGAACAGCATCGACCGCAACATCATGAGGCGCTTCCCTTGATCAGCGCCGAGCGCAGGCATTGCGCGACGATCTCGCCACGTTGGTTGATGCAGCGATGCTCGAAGACCACGATGCCCTGTCCCGGCCGTGACCGGCTTTCACGTTTTTCAACGACGGTCGTTTCGCTCTTGAGCGTGTCGCCGATCCGGACCGGTTTCGGAAAGACCACCTTGTCCATGCCGAGATTGGCGACCAGCGTGCCGAGCGTCGTATCGGTGACGGAGACGCCGATCATCAGCCCGAACGTGAAGATGCTGTTGACGAGGATGTGGCCGAACTCGGATTTGGCGGCGAATTCCGCGTCGAGATGGAGCGGCTGGGTGTTGTGAGTCAGCGCCGTGAACAACAGATTGTCGGTCTCGGTAACGGTACGCGTCACCTGATGGGTGATGGCCTCGCCGACGACGAACTGATCGAAGAACTTGCCGGCCACGCGCGAACCCTAGAAGCCGGTTTTGGCGTAATGGAAGGCCACGGCGATCGCGATCATGCCGGTAAAGATCAGCGCAACTGGCAGCGATTTCTTTCTGGCGGGCGCGGACGCGGCCGGCTTGATGCGGCGGAACGGCGTTACATTATCAGTGCCGGTCGCGGCTGGCGTCGGCTGCGAGCGCGGCGCGGGCTCGATCCGCGGGGGCTTGCCGGTGCCGCCCATCTTTTCATAGTACCGCGCATAGACGACCTTGATCGTCGCTTCGGTCGCCATTTCGGTCGTGGTCTTGGGCCGTTCGAGCAGACGCAAATAGCCCGCGTAAAATTCTTGCGCGTCGTTCGGCAGGGCATCGACGCTTTTCAGCTTGGCCATCATCTGCCAGGTCGCGAAATCAGCGCGTGCATGGGCATTGGCCAGCCGGGCGATCTCGTGGTTCGATGCCGTCGTCGCCGCCATTGCTGAATCCCCGCCTTTTCGATTGGCGGCATTGTTGTCCCTTCACCTGCCGATTTCAAGTCGCCCGTCGGCATGACGGCTCTGTGGTCGAAACGACGGCGGCGGTCCGGCTCTGAGCTCTTGAACGGCCGAGCTACCCGGCCCAGGCGATGCGTTACTTCGCTGCGTTGCCGGTGGTCGCCGGCGAAGCACCGAAACCCTTTTGCAACTGCGAGACGGCGAAATCCTGGGCCTCGTTGGCCTTGGCAACGACGGCATCCATGCCGAAGAACTCATGCGTGACGCCGGAATAGGTCTTCTGCGTCACGTCATTGCCGGCGCCTTTGAGTTTCTCCGCCAGCATTTCACCGTCCGAGCGCAATGGATCGATCTGCGCGAGGATGATCGTCACCGGCGGCAGGCCCTTGAGGTCGGCGGCGACGAGATTGAGCCGCACGTCATCCTTGTCTTCGGCCTTGGCCAGCACCTTGTCGAAGAACCAGGCCAGCATCGGCGTGTTGAGCGGCTTGGCGGCGGCGTCCTCCTTCTTGGATGGTGTGTCCATCGTGGTTGCCGCGACCGGATAGACCGAGACCACCGCGACCGGCGGCGTCAGCTTCTGGTCGCGGACCGCGATCGCGGTCGCGATCGCGAGATTGCCGCCGGCGCTTTCCCCGACCAAGGCCAGCTTGGCCGGATCGCCGCCCCAGCTTTTGGCGTTCTTCTCGATATATTTCCAGGCTGAGATGGCTTCGTCGTGGGCGGCTGGGAATTTGTTCTCCGGGGCCATCGGATAATCCACCGAAACGACGATCGCGTTCGCTTTGCGCGCGATCGCGGCGGGCGCCGTGTCGTACGTGTCGAGATCGGCGATCACCCAGCCGCCACCCCGGAAATAGGCGACGACCGGCAGGTTCGACTCCTTGGTCGCATTGGCCGGGGTGTAGTAGCGCAATCGCAGATTGCCCATGTCCGCGAAGCGGCTGTTCGACACGGTGATGCCGGCATGCGGGTCGGCCTTGATGCTCTCGTCCTTGATGACCTTCTTCAGCGCATCGGCGGCGGACGGTTGCTTGCGCGCGTCGGCGGGCGTCAGCGTTTCGATCGGCTTCGGCTCCAGCGCGGCGAGCGCGGCGAGCACCTTGGCCATGTCGGGATCGGCCTTGACGCTGGGGTCGGCCGGCGGATTGGCGAGCTGCGCGTTCTGGCTCGATGCGGCGGCGGGCGGCGAATTTTGTGCGTTCGCGGTCGCGCCGAACGCGATAATAATGGCCGCCGTCGTGAGCAGACTAGCTTTGGCGTGAGGAAGCATCGAACGATCTCCGTTGCGGTGCGGGATCAATCCCACCGCTATTGGATCGTTCCGGTATGGCCCGGTTCCGGTGTGGCCGGCGCGTCACGCCGCCCGGGCGGTCTTGCGATACAATTCGCTGTAGCTGTCCGCCGAGATCGTCCAGCTGAAAGATTTCGACATCGCCCTACGGCGCATGCCGTTCATCTTGTCCTTGGCGCCGAAGGTCGCGAAGGCGCGACAGATGCCGCCCAAGAAGGATTCTGTCGATGGCTGCGTGAATAGGAAACCGGTCTTGCCGTCGTCGATCGTCTCGGCGAGGCCGCCGGTCTGATGTCCGATCGGCAGCGAGCCGAAACGCTGCGCGTACATCTGGCTCAGGCCGCAGGGCTCGAAGCGTGACGGCATTAAAGTGAAATCGGTGCCGGCGAAGATTCTGCGGGCATCGCCGTCGTTGAAGCCGATATCGACGGAAATCGCGCCGGGGCGACGACGCTGTGCTTCCATCAGCGCGACCTCGAAGCGGGCTTCGCCGCGTCCGGTGACGACGATCTGTCCGCCGGCCGCGACAATGGCGTCGGCGGCGGCGAGAACCAGATCAACGCCTTTTTGGTGCACCAGGCGGGCGACGACGCCAAACAGCGGGCCGCGCGACATCGCGAGCCCGAACCGCTGGCGGACGTGATCGGCATTGGCCCGGCGCGCCTTCCATTCGCCAGCGGCGAACGGGCTGGTCAGCTCGGCGCAGACGCGGGGATCCCAGCTCTCGTCGATGCCGTTCAGGATGCCGGTGAGTTCGCGGGCGGCCGAGCGCCGGCGCAGCAGACCCTCGAGGCCACAGCCAAGTTCCGGCGTCGTGATCTCGCGGGCATAGGTTTCGCTGACGGTGGTGAGGTGCGAGGAATAGACAATGCCGCCTTTGAGGAACGACAGCTTGTCGTAGAATTCCAGACCTTCGATATGGAAGGATTCGACCGGCGCACCGATGCGGCGCAGCGACTCCTTCGGAAACAGACCCTGATAGGCCAGATTATGGATCGTCAGGATGGTCGGCAGCTTGACCTTGTTCCAAGCGAGATAGGCTGGCACCAGAGCCGACGGCCAGTCGTTGGCGTGGACCAGATCGGCGGACCAGTTCTTGTCGAGATTGCCGGCGGCGAGGGCGGCCGCGGCCGAGGCGAAACGCCCGAAACGGATGTCGTTGTCCGGCCAGTCGCGGCCGTTGGCGTCGCCATAGGGGTTGCCGGGGCGCTCATACAATTGCGGGCATAGCAGAATGTAGATCGGCAGCCCGTCTTTCGTGGCGGCGAGGCCAAGCGAGCAGGCTGGCATTTCCGCCAGCGCCGGGCACTTGCCGACGATCTCGATGCTGTCGAATTGGGCGACCACGTCCCGATAACCGGGCAGCATGACCCGGACGTCACTCCACAACCGCAGCGCCCGAGGCAGCGCCGCCGACACGGCGGCAAGCCCGCCAACACGGACGAAGTCGTCGATCTCGGACGTAACAAACAGAACTTTCAAGAAATGCCCCTGCGCCAGTCGCGAATGGTGCTTTGCAAAAAGCGGTCCAATTCCCGCTGACGACCCGATTGGACGTCGCTTCTGCGTCGCGACGAACCTACGACAAAGCGATAGGCCATTTTGACGAATAGCGGATGACGATTGAAACGTATGCTACCTACCGTTCATCCGGCGAGATTTATTTCGTCAACGAGACGTTAACGGTGGATCCCTGTCAGTCCTTGACGGCTACCATGCGCAACACGCTCATCACGCAGCCGATGACCGCGAAACCGGCGCCCAAAGCCAGGGCCAATGTCGCGCCCTCGCGACCGACGAGTCCGAAGCAGAATGCGGCGAGGGCCGCCCCCGTGGTCTGTCCGGTCAGCCGCGCGGTGGCGACAATCCCGCTGGCGCCGCCGCTGCGGCTGGCCGGCGCGCTGGACATCAGCGCTTTCATGTTCGGGGCTTGGAAGAAACCAAAGCCGCAGCCGCAGATCGCCATCCGCCAGACGATGTCGATGATCGAGGGATCCGCCGGCAGCATCGCCAACAGCGTCATGCCGATTCCGAGCAGCAAAAGGCCGAGCCCGCCAAGAATGCCGACCGGATAGCGATCCGACAGCAGGCCGGCGATCGGAGCCATGATCGCGACCACCAGCGGCCATGGCGTCATGAGAAAGCCGGTCTCGACCTGCGAACGGCCGAGAATGTCCTCGAAATAAAACGGTAACGCGACGAAGCCAAGGCCTTGAATTGAAAAGGCGCAGATCGCCGTCGCCGCTGACAGCGCGAACATCGGTCGCTTGAACAGGTCGATCGGCAACATCGGTGCGGGATGATCGGCTTGCCGGCGTATCGTCAACCAGCCCAAAACGACGCCGCCCGCGAGTTCGGCCGCGACCAGCCAGGGCGACGCGTGATGCGCGGCGCTGCTGAGGCCCGTCACGACCAGGCCGAGGCAGCCTGTAGCGAGCGCCGCGCCGATGAGATCGAACGCATGGCTCTGGCGCGGCATGTCCGGCAACGTCCTCAGGCCGACGATGATAGCGGCAATGCCGAAAGGCAGGTTGACCGCGAACAGCCATGGCCACGTTCCGACCGACAGGATCGCCGAGGCGATGGTCGGTCCCAGTGTGATGCCCGCCGCGACCACCAGCGCGTTGTGGCCGAAGCCGCGCCCCGCCATGCGTGCCGGATAGATGTAGCGCACCAAGGCGGTATTGACGCTCATCAATCCGCTGGCGCCGAGACCCTGAAGAATGCGCGCGACCAGCAGGCTTTCGAGCGACCAGGCCAGCGCGCACAAAGCCGACGCCGCCGTGAACAGGATCAGCCCGCCCATGTAAAGCCGTTGATGGCCGACGATCTCGCCGAGCGCCGCCAGCGGCAGCAGTGTCGCGACCATCGCGATCTGATAGACGTTGACGACCCAAATGACGTCGGCGGCGCTGACCTTGAGATCGGCGGCGATCGCCGGCAGCGCGATATTGGCGATCGCGGTGTCCAGCGCTGACATTGCCAACGCCGTGAAGATCGCCGCGACCGCGAAACGCCGCTGGCGCGTCGGCAATCCATCGAAAGCCGGGGGCGTCGTCCGTGCGTCCATATCGCGTCGTCTCGCGTCTGTCAGGCGCGGGGCGCGCCGCCGCTCTGTGTAATGGCAATTGCGTCGCCCGCGAAACGTCGTTTTGCATGGAGCATATGCGCTGGAGGTTTCGCCGCCGTCGCGGGCTGGTCTGGAAGGCGAAACGAACTCGCGTCTCGCAATGACCGAATTCACCCCACCATGCGGTCGCGGCCGACCCAGAATCCGGCCTTCAGCACCTTCTTGTCGACCTTGCCGACGCCGGTCATCGGCAATTCGGTGACGAACTTGATGTGCTTGGGCGCGTGGGCCGAGCCCTTCTGCCGCTTCACCAGATCGATCAGCGCCTCGGCGCTCGGTTGGGTGCCGGGACGCGCGACGACGATGGCGGTGACGGCTTCGCCCCATTTGTCGTCAGGCACGCCGACGACGGCGACCATCGCGACGTCGGCATGGGTGGACAACACATCCTCGATCTCGCGCGGAAAGATGTTGAAGCCGCCAGAGACGATCATATCCTTCTTGCGGTCGAGGATGAACATGTAGCCACGCTCGTCCTTGCGCGCGATGTCGCCGGTATGCAGCCAGCCGCTTTTGAGCGTCTCGGCGGTCTGCTCCGGCCGCTTCCAGTATTCCGCCATCACGTGAGGCGCGCGGACGCAGATTTCTCCGGCCTCGTTGGTCGCAACTTCCTGATCGTTTTCATCGAGGATTTTGGTCTCGCAAGCCGCGATGGGAAATCCGCACGACAGAAACAGCTCCGGCTGCTTCGGATCGTGGTCGGACTTTCGCAGTACCGAGATCGGATAGCATTCGGTCTGGCCATAGAGTTGCGAGAACACCGGGCCGATTCGCGCGATGCCTTCGACAAGCCGGCTCGGCGACATCGGCGAGGCGCCGTACAGCAGCAGATCGAGCGATGAGAGGTCGGTCTTGTCCATCGCCGGGTGATCGAGCAGCACGTAGATCATGGTCGGCACGAACAAAGTGAAATTGATCTTTTCGCGCGCGATGGTCTTGAGCACGGCCTCGGGATCGAACCCCTTGAGCATGTGGACGGTGCCGCCGCGCATCAGGGTCGGAAGAACCTTGGTGCCGGCGACATGACTGATCGGCGCGACAACCAGATAGCTCGGGCGATCCGGAATCTCGAAATCCGACAGCACCGCATTGGCGAAGCCCGCGACCTGGCGATGCTGGCGCAGCGCGCCCTTCGATTTTCCGGTCGTGCCGCCGGTATAGTTCAGCACCGCGTCGTCATCGACCTGCGCGAAGTCCTTCGCGGTGGCGCTGCCGCAGGCCTCGGCGGCCGCGAGCAGATCGACGCCGTAATCGGCGCGGCCGAGCGTGAAAACGTGTCGCAGGCCCTGCGCTTTCGTTGCAAGTTCGCCGCCGCGCGCCAGGAACGTGTCGGCGTCGACGATCAGGATCTCCGCGCCGGCATCCTCGATCTGGTCGATCTGGTCCGGCAACGAGCCCATCGGATGCAGCGACGAGATCGCGCAGCGGCACAATTGCGCGGCGACGCTGGCGCACCAGCTATCGGCACGGTTGGCGGTGAGCAGCGCGACCCGCGTGCCGGGCCGTGCATTCAGTGCCATGAACACATTCTGGAACCGCGCGATCATGTCGGTCGTCGCGCGGTAGCTCATCGTTCCGCCGGGCCACGCGAAGGCGATGCGGTCCGGATAGCGCGCCAATGTTCGCAGCACCTGGCTGCCGACGGTCGGAAACGTATTCAGCGCGCTGTGCATAGGGCTCTCCCAGATTTTTGTCATTGGCTTTGGACCGTGCCAATGTTCAATTGCACAATAACATGAAAACGGATGCGCGAGGCAACGCGCGCCTGGCGGGCGAGGACATTTCGTGACCAGCAACAAGATCGACCGCATCGCGCTGCTGCGCGATCGCCTGACTCTGCCGCTGATCGCGGCGCCGATGTTCCTCGTCTCGGGGGTCGATCTCGTCAGCGCGGCCTGCATCAATGGCGTGATCGGCTCGTTTCCGACCGTCAATTGCCGGACGTCCGCGCAACTCGACGAATGGCTGACCGAGATCGACTCCCGTCTCGTGCAAGCGCGCGACAAGGGCGCGCGCGTCGCTCCGGTCTGCGCGAATCTGATCGTGCACCGCTCTAACGCCAGACTCGCCGACGATCTCGCGGTGCTGCTGCGGCACCAACCCGAATTGGTGATCACGTCGGTCGGCTCGCCCGCCTCCGTGCTGAAGCCGCTGCACGATGCCGGCGCGCTGGTCTTCGCCGATGTCGCGAGCATTCGCCATGCCGAACGCGCGGCCGAGGCCGGCGCGGATGGGCTCGTGCTGCTGACGGCGGGCGCGGGCGGCCAGACCGGCTGGCTCAATCCGTTCGTGTTCGTGCGCGCGGTGCGGAAATTCTTCGATGGGCCGATCGTGCTCGCCGGCGGCATTTGCGACGGCCACGCACTGCGCGCCGCGCAAGCGCTCGACTGCGACCTCGCTTACATGGGCACCAAATTCATCGCAACTACGGAGAGTCTCGCCGATCAGCGCTACAAGGATATGCTGGTCGCGAGCACGGCGGATGACATTCTGCTGACGAAAGCTTTTACCGGTTTGCAGACCAACATGCTGCGATCGTCGATCGTCGCGGCGGGACTTGATCCCGAGGATCTGCCGGAGCGCGGCGCGATCGACATCGGCAAGGACATCGATATCGGTGCGCGAGAGAACCGGCCGAAGCGCTGGCGCGACATCTGGAGCGGCGGGCATTCGACGTCGGGCGTCGATGCGGTGCTGCCCGTCGCCGAGCTGGTGGCGCAGACATTGCGGGAGTATCGCGAGGAGTGAGTCGAGGTCGTTGCGAGACGCTCAGTCGCTCGGTTTCGGGCGACTGGGCCACGAGGCAATCCGGCCTTGTTTGCGATTAGGGAAGGACTGATTGCTATGCGACGTGACCGTCGGCAGAGCCGCTGATCGGCCAGCCGCGGGCGATGACGAGCTCGACCGCTTGCGCGCCCTGCGCAATCAGCCCATATCCGAGCCACACGCGCCGACGCGCCGACATAGTGCTTGAGGAGACATGAGATGCGAAAACTTTGGACGGTGCTGGCGGCGCTGGCGACATTGAGCCTGACCAATTGCGGTTACAACGCCATTCAGACCACGGACGAACAGGTCAAGTCGAGCTGGTCTGAAGTCGTCAACCAATATCAACGCCGCGCCGACCTGGTGCCGAACCTCGTCAACTCCGTGAAGGGTTTCGCGCAACAGGAAAAGGACGTGCTGCTCGGCGTCACCAACGCGCGTGCGAAGGTCGGCAGCCTCAACGTCACGCCGGAAGTGTTGAACGATCCGGCGGCTTTCCAGAAATTCCAGGCGGCGCAGGGCGAACTGTCCAGCGCGCTGTCACGGCTGCTGGTGACGACCGAAGCCTATCCGGAGCTGAAGTCCGATGCCTTGTTCAAGGATCTGATGTCGCAACTGGAAGGCACCGAAAACCGCATCACCGTGGCCCGCAACCGCTACATCAAGTCGGTGCAGGATTATAATGTCGGCGTTCGGACCTTTCCGAACAATCTGACGGCAATGGTGTTCGGCTACAAGGAAAAGCCGAATTTCTCGGTCGCCAACGAGAACGAAATCTCGACCGCGCCGAAGGTCGATTTCAACCGGCCGGCGGCACCCGCGCCGGCGAAATAACATGGGCGTCTTGAAGGTCACCGTGGCAGGCTTCTTGGCGCTGTTGTGTCTGGCGACGGTCGCGCTGGCCGACGTCGCGGTGCCGCAACTGACCGGCCGCGTCGTCGATCGGACATCGACGCTGTCGGGCGACCAGATCGCGTCGCTCGACGCGACGCTGCGCTCGTTCGAGGCCCGCAAGGGCAGCCAGATCGCGGTGCTGATCGTGCCGACGACCTCGCCCGAAAGCATCGAGCAGTTTTCGATCCGCGTCGCCGAAGCCTGGAAGATCGGCCGCCGAAAGATCGATGACGGCGCGCTACTCGTCGTCGCGAAGGACGATCGTTCGCTGCGGATCGAGGTCGGCTACGGTCTCGAAGGCGTGCTGACCGACGTCACCGCCAAGCGCATCATCGATGAGGTGATCGTGCCGAAATTTCGCAGCGGCGATTTCGCCGGCGGCATTGCCGGCGGCGTGGATCGCATGTTGAAGGTCATCGACGGCGAGCCGTTGCCCGCGCCGAAACCCGAGCGCACCGAGGCGTTCGGCGACATCG
This sequence comes from Tardiphaga sp., assembly GCA_028290325.1. GTDB lineage: Bacteria > Pseudomonadota > Alphaproteobacteria > Rhizobiales > Xanthobacteraceae > Tardiphaga. Next base: position 5,050 of record JAQGJY010000018.1, on the reverse strand, counting down.
GCTCGTCACTGCCGGTCCTGGCGTTCGGCGTGCTGATCGTCGGCGGGTTTTTGCGCAGCATCTTCGGGCGGCTGTTCGGTGCGCTCGCCACTGGCGGCATCGCCGCGATCGTCATGTATTTCATCGCCGGCGCTTTGCCGCTCGCCGGTCTCGCCGGCCTCGTTGCCTTCGTGATCACGCTGATCAGCGACGCGTTCGCGTCGCCGATGTCGGGTGGGCGCGGTGGATTTTCCGGCGGATCGGGCGGCGGATTCTCCGGCGGATCGAGCGGCGGGTTCAGTGGCGGCGGCGGTGGCTTCGGCGGCGGCGGCGCATCGGGGAAATGGTGAGCAGGATGGGCATCGGACGCATCACCCGTCATCTGGTCGCCAATCGCGCCCGCGTGCGCCGCGCGTTCCCGGCGGCGGCGTTGACCACGATCGCGCGCGCCATTGCCGCGAGCGAAGCCACCCATGCCGGACAGATTCGCGTCGTGATCGAAGGCGCGCTGGATGGCGAGCCGTTGTTTCGTCAACAGACCGCGCAAGCGCGCGCGCTGGATGTCTTTGCGCTGCAACGGGTCTGGGACACCGAGCATAATAATGGAGTGCTGATCTATCTGCTGCTCGCCGACCGCGACGTGGAAATCGTGGCCGATCGCGGCATTCATGGCCGCGTCGGCACCGCGGGTTGGGAGACGATCTGCCGCGCGATGGAGCAGGCCTTCGCGCGTGGCGACTACGAGGCCGGCCTATTGGCGGGCATTGATGCCGTCACGCACCACCTAGCGACGCATTTTCCGAAGCACGGTTCAGGCGGAAACGAACTGCCGGACGATGTGGTGGTGATTTAGCAAAATTAGCGTGTCCCGGGGCCTTCGTGTCGGCCCCGGCTTTGCGACGCAATCCTTCGCGCGTCCGGGGCACGCCGTTAACTTTCATGCCGTCGCGGACGGTCGCCGCGCGACGCGCGCCTGCCAGGCCGCGATGTTGGTATTGTCCTCAGCGAGCGGCTGCTTGACCGTGCCGCCGAATTCGACCCAGCAGAACAGCCACATATCCGCCAGCGTGAAGCGATCGCCGCAGACAAATTGTTTGCCGGCGATCAGATCGTTCAGCTTCCTGAGATTCTGTGCCGCAAGCGATTTAAGCCCCGGAGCGCTTTCAGGAAAACACGGCATCCGCTTTTCGAAGAACTTCAATCCCTCGCTGTAGCGATAGCCGTAGGCCATCGGCTCGACAATGCTAAGGTCGATGCGTCGCGTCCACATCCGGCATTCCGCGCGCTCTTGCGGGGTGCTGCCGATCATCGCCGGCGTCGGGTGCAATTCTTCCAGATAATCGCAGATCACCGTGACTTCGGCGAGAAACGAGCCATCGTCGAGTTCGAGCACGGGCATTTGGCCGTACGGCGTGCGGGCGAGGTGGTCGGGCTGGCGGTTTTCGCCGCCGCGTAGATCGACGGTCTGCTTCGGCAACTCGATGCCCTTTTCCGCCATGAACATGCGGACCAGACGCGGATTGGGGCCGATGGAGTCGTAGAATTTCATGAGCGTTTCCCCTTTTTTCTTGGTGCGAATCTGAGGCGATCGGCGCCGTCGTTGTCAAGCCACACGCCGGACAGCCGAAATTACATCGCTCCAACCGCCCGGTAACGGTTTGGCAAGCATTAAAACTTACGAATGATCAATCTATTTGCGGAGAGCGAACGTGAACGATCATCCCAAGGGCGGCATCGACGGCGATATCGACCGCGATCCGGATCAGCATCGCCTCGATCTGTCGTCCGATCATGCCGGCCATATCGATGCCCCCGGCATCGTGCCCGAGGCGGATGATAAGCCGTTACGCGCGCAGCCTCGCAAGATGGTCAACAAATTGATGATCATGTCGCCCGCGCCTCAGGATGAAACCCCCGGCAACGGACATCGCGCGCAACATCAGCGCCGCGTCGAGTGGGACGGTATCCGGATCGATCCGGCGGTCGCGGCCGCGCAGGATGGCAAAAGCAGCTCCGCTCGCAAGACGTCGGCGATCATCGCCGTGGCCGTGGTGGCGGGCATCGCCGGCGCGGTCGGTACCGCGATGGCCACCGCCGGCGTGGCTTATTTCACCAGCAAGCCCGACCCGGCGATCGCCGCGAACCATGCGCGCGCGCTCGACGAGTCGATGACGCGCATCGAGTCGGATCTGGCGGCGCTTCGCAGCAATGTCGATCGCGTCGCCAAGGCCAATGCCACGCAAGCGGTCAAAACCGCCGATCGGCTCGACCGCATCGAGAAGGCACAGGCCGATCCCGCGGCCAAGCTTTCCAAGCTGACCGATACCGTCGAGAAACTGCGCGTCGCCGCCGTCACGCCGCCGCCCGCGCCGGCTCCCGTGGCGACACCAGCACCGGCTCCGGCGCCGGTGGCGTCGGCGCCAGCCAAAGACGTCACCGGCTCGATTCCGGCGAAAGAAGCCGCGCCGGCACCCAAACCCGAGATCGCGCGCTTGCCGGTCGTCGAGGAGTGGGTGTTGCTCGAAGCCGCCAATGGCGGCGCCACCATCGAAGGCCGTCGCGGTATCTTCGAAGTCTTCGCCGGCGATCCTGTGCCGGGTCTCGGTCGGGTCGACGCGATCCGCCGTCAGGATGGCCGCTGGGTCGTGGTGACGAGCAAGGGTCTGATCGTCGCGCGCTAAAAGTCCTAGCCGTCATAAAAACAGGCGCATTCCTGACCAGGAATGCGCCTGTATTTTTGGATCCAGCCGCCTAAGGCCAGCGTGATGGGTCTCAGGTCGCGGGCATCAACACCGTGTTGACGACGTGGATGACGCCGTTCGACTGCACGACATTCGGGATCGTCACGGTGGACGAACCGCCCTTGGCATCGACGATCATGACCTTGCCGCCGGTGGCCTTCACGGTGAGTTCTTCACCCTCGACCGTCTTCAGCTTCTGGCCGTCCTTCAGGTCGGCGGCGAGCAGCTTGCCCGGCACGACGTGATAGGTGAGGATCTTGGTGAGCGTCGCCTTGCTCTCCGGCTTCACCAGCGTCTCCACGGTGCCCTTCGGCAACTTGCCGAACGCGGCGTTGGTCGGGGCGAACACGGTGAACGGGCCAGCGCCCGAAAGCGTATCCACCAGGCCGGCGGCCTTCACGGCGGCGACGAGTGTGGTGTGATCCTTCGAGTTGACGGCGTTCTCGACGATGTTCTTCGAGGGATACATCGGCGCGCCGCCGACCATCACGGTCTTCTCGCCGGACATTTCGCTCTTAACCATCTTGTCCTTCGCGGCGGCGGGCGCGACGAAGCTGGTGGTGATCATCAGGGCGCCGAGGACAGCGGCGGACACTTTTGCGATACGGTTGGACATTGATCGTCTCCCATTGATTGACACAACAAACCGTCGGAGACCGGAAGGCCGCCGCGGCGCAGCGCGCAGTTGTCGAATGTTCAACGCGCTATCGGGGAGAGCTACGCATCGGTGGCTGATCGGTTTCGGACGCGGTCGCGAGCACCGCGAAATAGTTCCTCCGCGAAACCGAAACCGATCGATGTTGGGTCCGTACCCGCTGCTCTGGCCGGACGCTTAGCCGACGGCGCCGGCCGCCCGCAACGTTGCGATATCCTCGTCGCCGTAGCCGGCTCCGCGGAGGATTTCGTCGCTGTGCTCGCCGACGCCTGGCGGCTTTCTCGGCGTCACCTTCTGGCTGCCCGTCACCCAGATCGGACTGTTGACCGTCAGCATCGTGTCGTTCTCGAACGGCACCAGCACCTCGTTGTCTTTCATCTGCTGATCGTTCGGAATGTCATCGAGAATGTTGACGATGCCGAAGACCAGCCCGCTGCCGTCCAGCGCCTTGCGCCAGTCGGCAAGATCGCGCGCCGCGAAAATCTCGTCGAAGATCTGGATCAGCTCGACCGAACGGGCGTGGCGATCTGGCTTGGTCAGAAAGCGCGGATCGGTGGCGAGATCCTCGCGGCCAAGACAACGCGCCAAAGTCGGCCACTGTTTTTCCTCGGACAGCAGCGACAGGATGATCCAGCGATTGTCGCGGCAGCGATAATGATTGGTCACGGCGTTGAGCGCGCGCTCGCGCGGCCGCCGCTCCTCGAATTTGGCGCCGCAAAGTTTGGCTTGCACGAGCACGCTTGAGGCCCACACGCCATTGGCCATCAGATTGGATTTCACCTCGGAGCCCTTGCCGGTTTTTTCGCGGCGATAGAGGCCGGTGACGATAGCGCTGTACAACGCCATCGCGCAGGGGTGATCGCCCATGCCCGCGACCGAGCGGGCCGGCGTGGTATCGACATCGGCGCGGACGAGGTCCATCAGGCCGGAGCGCGCCCACCACGCGTTGCTGTCGAAGCCGGGCTTGTTGGCTTCCTCGCCGCGATCGCCGTAGCCGGTGAAGCACGCATAGATGAGCCGGTCGTTGAGCGGCGACAATTCTTTGTATGTGATCCCGAGGCGCTGGCGCACCGCCGGCGGAAAATTGGTGATGAAGACGTCCGCGTCGGCGACGAGTTTGCGAAGCACCGCCTTGCCTTCGGGCTTGGCGAGATCGAGCGCGAGGCTCTTTTTGTTGCGGGATTCCATCATCCACGCATAATTATGCTCGCTCGCGGGATAGCCCGGCAGGTTCGGCAGGTTACGATAGGGATCGCCCGCGCCGGGCGGCTCGATCTTGATGACGTCGGCGCCAAAATCCGACAGCACGGTCGCGGCAGCGGGGGCGGCGATGAAGCTCGCGCAGTCCACGACCTTAAGGCCGTCGAAGATTCCCTTGTCCATGGCGCGTCGCTCCTGAGTTTCGTGTTCAAATCGTTGTTGGTTTTGTCCGCTTGGCGGAATGAAGATGGCAAGTGGTATTTGACCTGTCTTGCGCGGCAGATGCAACGGCCAGATCGGAATGGACGCCTGCGCGAGATGACAGTCGCCATCGCAATGACGAACGGGCTTCCATCCACATGCCGGCTTGGCACTTGCAGGCCACTCCAGTAGGTTCGGCGTGATCCGATCAGGACGAGACAGCGCGACCATGGCCCGACGACGTGGACTGACGAAATGGTTCTGGACCGCCGTG